>DYRK01000116.1:5982-13034 GCA_020718785.1 Desulfatirhabdium butyrativorans
GGCGTCCGTCAGCGGTTGAAAATCATGCAGCTGCGTAACTCCTGTTTCCTTAACGGTCAGTCATGAAAAGAAAAACCGAAAATCAGTTTTTCTATAATTGCTGCATTTTCCTGAGATATGCACAGGAATTCGAAACCGATATCATAAAAATCCGGATTTATACCTCGCTGACACCACAGACTTCTGGCGTCGAATGAGATTTCGTCATTTCCTTTTATCTCTTCGGGCAGCAGCATTTTCAATTGAAACAGCCTCTGCGTTTCAATAGAGGAATCGCTTGTCAGCATGATTCCCTCGGTCGTAATATTAACCGCCTGTCCTATCCGCCGGCCGGTATTTCTTTCAAAAACGCTTAAATAGTAAATCAGATTCCGTCTTTTGAGTCTTCTCTTGTCGGGCATACAATTTGGTCCTGAGTTGATCGCTGTGTCGGCCGGATCCGTGCGGAGCGAAAACATATTCTTTTTTTATTTTGCCGGCATCTGTTTTCGGAAGAGTTTGTCTGTAAGATCAGTAAAGACGGCATTCCGGACTGTCTCTGTTTCAGGAATCCGGAAACAAAAAAACAGCGGCCGGAATGCCTATTGAACGCGGGTTCATCCGCGCTGGCAGATATTTTCTTGAGGGCAGGCCGCCGGCGTGCCCCTACTTTCTGAAAACACTTCCACCGCGGATTGTTTCATTCGTTTCAGGACTCATACTTGAAGGACAAAGAGACTCTGGCGCGGAAAGCAGTGACTTTACCGTCTTCGACTCTCATGTCTAATTTTTCGATTTCTGCAATTCTCAGATTTTTGAGTGTCTTGCTGGCAGTTGCCACCGCGCTTTTTGCAGCATCTTCCCATGATACAGGGCTTGTACCTATGACCTGGATGACTTTGTAAACACTGTCGGACATTGTTTTTTCTCCTTATTTTTTTGAAAAGTTGTTTTAAAATACAGTCCGTTCTCTGAGATTTTTTTGCCTGATGAGGGCAGGAGCAGATTATCGCTTCATCCGAAACACCCCCTTTGAGGAATCAAGAATTGTTGTCCACCGGCATAATCTGCACTTGTGAAATCTGCCGTAAGTTAAGTTGGAGGAGTGCTAAAATTTCATTTCAGCACTCCGGATGAACGAGAAGATTTTCAATCAGTTTCACAGATTTCTTCAACCGTTTCTTTCACCAGCCTGCCGTTTTCCCAGATACGTCTGGTCACTTTGCGGCAGGGATTCTGCTGACGGAGCGGAGCAGACTCAAAATTTCCGCGGTTATTGGCAAAAGAAACTGCCTGTCTGCTGCCCGCTTGTTTTACCGCGGCTGCGCTCTGATCCGCGGCATTTCCGAGAATACTTCCCAAAAGCGTTCCGATTTCCGCGCCGAGAAGGGTTGCATGAGTATCTCTTCCGATTGCCTGTCCCGCGACTGCCCCGATACCCGCGCCGAACAACGCGCCTGTCTGTGTGTTGTATCTGTCCTGCGGAGCTGCACAGGAAACGATGCTTATAATAAAGGACATAAATATCAGGAGCTTAATATTTTTCATGACCTATCCTCCTTTTTATCAGACGCCGCCGTATATTTCAGAGGTTTAAAGATTTCCGGAAAGTAAAAAAAGCATCTGTATCCTCAAACACTGCGGGTTTATATCAGAAGAATATAGAAATATCAAGTATTCTTATTATTTTTTTATCCGTCTCTGCAAGAAAAAGTCTGAGTGCTTGATTCCAAAACATTTATTTGTTATTAAACAGCCTGAGTTTTTTTAATTTCAGCATATCCCGAAATGCTCGCATGGGATTGACAAATCCCATGCAATCCGCCGGGAGCGGTCATTTCTCGTTCCCAAGCCCCTGCTTGGGAACGCACTTGCCGGGGAGGTTCCCCGGCTTCCCGTGACGGAAGACGGCCCGAAGCCGGGGCTTCGAACGCAGATGCGTTCCCAAGCCGGGGCTTGGGAACGAGGAAAAGGGGTCATTTGCGGACTTTGCGTTAAATAAAAAAAAGGCGGCTTTCCAATTCCGAATACTTTTATGGTAATATCTTATTCGGGCATATTTATCACCGGGAGGAGTTCGGACACCGATGTTTCGGAAACCTCGCATGCTCAGGGACAGGAAATACGGTAACTCATAATGATTTTCAATACAAATCCATATATTACCGACATCCCGGCAGGCGGAACCCAGTCATATATCGGACGCAGGGAAGTTCTGCAAAAGGTGCTGGAAGTTCTCAGAAGTCCGCATCAGAAGGGAATGGTCATTTACGGACAGCGGCATATCGGCAAAACATCTGTTTTACTGGAACTGGCTGCCCGTCTGCCTGAGAAAGGTCCGTATCTTCCGATTTATTTTGATTTGAAAGATAAAGGCTCTTTATCTTCGGGTCAGATACTTCATGCCATTTCCAGCCGGATTCTGTACAACTTCAGTTTCCAGCCCTTCGGGAGCCGGAATGCTGATTTTATGACCGGATTTCAGGAAGATTTTCTTTTGCCTGTCCTTTCCCGTCTGCCTGAAGAGAGTGTGCTGGTGCTTCTTCTTGACGAATTCCATGTTCTGGATACTCCGGGGAATGAACAGGCAGGTTCCGCATTTTTTTCATATCTGCGGGAACTGATGGCAGCAGAGAATCGGCGCATCAAATTTATCTTTGTGGCAGGGCGCTGGCCCGAAGAACTTTCAGCGGAATGCCTTGCGCTTTTCAAGGGGATACTTTTTCATCATATTTCGCTGTTTTCTCAGGAAGAGACCGCCGCGCTGGTGTATCTGTCAAAACAGAACGCATCGCTGAAATGGTCCGGTGACATGCCCATGCAGATTCACAGCCTGACGGGCGGGCATCCTTTTTTAAGCCAGATGCTGTGTCAGGTTATCTGGGACAGACTCTATGACAATGATCCCGAAGATGTTCCGCTTGTCAGTTCTCAGGATCTGGCCGCCGGCATTCCCGAATCGCTGGAACTTGCCGGAAATTCTCTGAAAGAGCTTTGGGACAGCCTCAGACCGGTTGAGCGCGTCGCTGCCTCCGCGCTTGCCGAATTCGGGACACAGATAATCACGCGGGAACAGATTGATCAGTGTCTGAAAAAAATCAGTTCCAGGATGCTGATAGGAAATCCGGATCACGCGCCCAGAGTGCTTGAAGAATGGGACCTTATTGAGCCTGAGGGTGAGGGATACCGTATCCGCGTTGAAATGCTGCGCCGCTGGGTTGCCCGGCGCAAACCCGCGGCTCGCGCTCAGGATGAAAAAGATCGGAAACTGGCTGCTGCCAACAGCCTTTTCAAAACCGCACAGAAGCTTTCACAAGACGGCAAAGCCGAAGATGCCCTGCATAATCTCCGGCAGGCAATTCTTCTGGATCCGTCGCATCAGCGGGCAAAACAGCTTCTTGTGGAAACCAGTCTCACGCTGGGTTTTACCGATGAAGCGCGGGACCTGCTCGAATCACTTTACGAAAGCAATCCCTGGGCAGCGCGGCCCCGTCTGGTTCAGGTATTGCTGCGGCAGGCTAAAGAAAAAACATCTCCGGATCACCGCCTGACAGTTTATGAGAGAATTCTGGAACTGGAACCCTGGCAGCCCGAGGCTGTTGCCGAATTTCGGAAAACTTATGAGATGAAAGGTGATATTGCCTATAAAAACAATGAACTGAATATTGCCATGGAGGCATACAGACGGGCCGGAAGCGCGCAGAAAATCGCTCAGGTCACCAAGAGACTGCAATTGGAAACGATTTATGCACAGGCTTTGGATGCCCTGGATAAGAATGAACGCGAAAAAGCCCAGCAGATGCTGGCAGAAATTTTATCCGTGGAACCAACGTTCCGCGAAGCCACCCGATATATGCACCTTGCTGTGACCGGTTCCGATTTTCCTGAAAAATCGGAAGGAAACAAAGCCGACACTGCAAGAGAACGCTTTAAATCGGATTTAAACAGAATTCTGAATTTCTTCCGGTCTCAGAAAACATGAGCAGAAAGACAAAACCGAAACGGTTCTTCACACTTTCATGCAAGGACAAATCCAATGATGACGAAAACCAATCCCTATATCACCGCCAATCCGGTGGGCGGCTCGACTTTTTTTATCGGAAGGACAGATGTCTTACGGGATGTTCTGCGTGTTCTGAAAAACCCCAATGAGAACGGAATGGTTCTCTACGGACAGAGGCGTATCGGAAAAACTTCTGTTTTAAAAGAACTGAAAGCAAAGCTGCCCGCAGAGGGACAGTATCTGCCTGTTTTTTTTGATCCGGAAGGGAAAGCATCGCTGTCATCGGATCAGATATTGCGCCAGCTGGCAGACCGGATTTCAAAGGACCTGAATATTCCTCCCCCGGATAATCTGCGTGAAAATTTTTCAGAAGAGTTCCGTGAAGATTTTTTTCCTTATATCATTTCCCGATTGCCGGATGAGGCTGTGCCGGTATTTCTTTTCGATGAATTCGATATTCAGGCAGATTTTGCCAGGGGACAGGCAGGGACTGTTTTTTTCCCGTATCTGCGTGATCTGATGAATGAAAATTCCAGGCGCATCAAATTCATTTTTGCCGTAGGACGCCGCCCGGAAGATTTGGGAACCGGTCATCTTTCCCTGTTCAAGTTTATGAAATCAAAATGTATTTCTTTATTATCCCCGGAAGATACGGCCGCGCTGGTACGCCTGTCGGAAAAAAACGATTCTTTGAAATGGCCCGATGCCGCGGTCTCGGAAATTTATCATATAACATCGGGGCATCCTTATCTGACACAGCAGTTGTGTCAGGTTATCTGGGACAGAAAATGCGAAAGCCCATCCGCGGAAGTTCCAGATGTCAGTATCGGAGATATCCGCGAAGCTGTTCCGGAATCGCTTGAAAATGCAAAAAATTCTTTGGAATGGCTCTGGGACGGTCTTGACGCCGCGGAGCGTATCACCGCGTCCGCTATGGCTCAGTCCGGACAAGGAGTCGTAACCCCGGAAATGCTTGAAAAATGCCTTGAAGAAAACGGGGTCAGAATTCTGATAGGAGAATTGCAGGATGCCCCGCGGGTACTTGAACTCTATGATATAATAGAAACCAGGGAAAAGGGCTGGTGCATCCGGGTGGAACTTCTGCGCCGCTGGATTGCGGAACAGAAATCGCTGTCCCGTATTCAGGACGAACTTGACCGCGTTTCGCCCGCGGCGGACAATCTTTTTCAGCGGGCTTACGAGCTTTACAAGATCGGTTCGCTGGAGGAGACAATTCCCATCCTTCATCGGACAGTCAGCCTGAATCCGAACCATCTCAAAGCCGGCAGGCTCCTTGCCGAAGTGCTGCTGGCACGGGGAAACACTGCCGAAGCAGCCGCGATGCTCGAAACTCTTTATTCCTACAATCCTTCTGCGGCACGTCCCCGTCTTGTTCAGGCATTGCTGAGTCTGGCAGAAAAAGAAAAAGAGGAAGCCGGACGGATTGCTCTTTACGAGCGGATTCTGACATTGAAACCCGATCAGCCCGAAGCCTTTGCCGGATGTCGGAAATTTTATGAAAGACAGGGCGATGAGGCTTTTGAAAAAAATGAACTGGATATTGCTCTGGCAGCTTATAAAAAAGCAGGCGCGGCAGAAAAAATCGAAAAGGTCAATAAAAGATTTCAACTGGAAACCCTGTATCAGCAGTCATTGGACGCGTTGCAGAGGTCAGGGGTCAGGGGTCAGGGGTCAGGGGATGAGGCCCGCTCTTCACCTCTCACCCCGCACCCCGCACCCCTGACCTCCCACAGAAAACGAGCCGCGGAACTTCTGGCAGATATTGTTTTCACAGAGCCTTTGTTCCGCGAAGCCACCCGATATCTGCATCTGGCTGTGACCGGTGTGGATGCTTCGCTGCTGCTGTCTGAAATCGGGAATCTGAAAACCGAAAATGCTGCCCTGAAATCCGGGGGAGTAAAACATTCCGGAGTGCAGGGTTCGCCAGCGCCTGCATATTTTAACAAGGTCGGTCCGCACCCCGCACCCCGCACCCCGCACCCCGCACCCCAGGAACAGAAAAGCAGTGCCGGGACAGTCGTCGGGAAAAAATCGCCGATACAGAAAAAGCCGGCATCAGACGGAGCCGGAGAACTGGCTGATCTTGATTTTGACATTGATCTCTCGCTTGAATTCGACCAGTTTCTGGAAATGGACAAAGCCCGGAAAAAAGAACCGAAATCGGATAATGATGAGGCGCTTGCCTTTGATATTGATATGATGGCCGCTGCTCAGGAACAGCCCGAAGAAAAAACACTGTTCGGAAAATCCGTGGAATCGGAAATGGAAAGAAAGCCGGAAGTGATTTCGAAAAAAGAATCCCTTGAATTTAATACAGATATGGAGAATGAGCCTGAAGGTTTGCTCAAGAGTCCTCCCGGACCCGGAGCAGAGCCGGAAAATTTCGTGCTTCTTCCCGATGTCGAACTGGGGCTGGATGAAGATGATGAGCCTGAGGAGGAAGCCGGACCCGGCGAATCCGATGAGTTTGCGCTGACCTTGGATATGGAATCGGGACATGATGAAAAAACGGAAGATAACGCTCAGGATATTGATTTTTCAGATATTGTCGTAGATATGGAAAAATACCGGAACACATCTCCCCGGTCCGTCCCTGATGACAATATGAAGACAGGTGAACGCAGGCCCCGCGGCATTCTGTCTTTTATGAGCGGAAGAGAAGGGGAATTCGAGCTTTCCAAAGAGGTCAGCACCATAGGAAAAAAACCGGATTCGGATATTGTGGTCAGCGGTTTTATGATGGGGCAGATTGCCGCGGCTATCGCCAACCGGTTAGACGGTTACTATTTATCCCATGTGGGCGGAATGACAAAACCCAAGCTCAACGGCGAAATCGTGAAAGACGCAACCCGGCTGAGTCCCTTTGACATTATCGAAATCGGACCGCTGAAGATGCAGTTTTCCCATCGGAGCGCGGTGTTTTAGGGGAGTGAGAAGTGAATAGTGAGAATTGAGAATTGAACAGTGAATTCTTTTTCTCGTTCCCAAGCCCCAGCTTCACTGCCATTAAGTTAAGGATAAAAAGCGGATAATCCTTGACTTACAGTCA
>DYRK01000117.1 GCA_020718785.1 Desulfatirhabdium butyrativorans
AAGAAAGTGTTTTTCTGACAAAACGGGATATCCTCTGCCTTATTGTACAGTTGAAACTCTCGATATTGTCTGTTTTTCCGCTTTCCTTTCCTGCAGGACGATGCCGCTCCGACGGAAAAACTCCTTCACAGGCAGACCAGAAATCGGTATAACATACGGCACATTGCCGGTAAACACCGGGCATGGAATCCCACAGTCCCTGCGCTCCTTTGCCGTCACGGTTTCCGGCATGGAATCCGACGATTTTTTTTGAATCAATGTCTTTTGCAGGCCATATCCATACCTTATTATCTTTATTATTGACAAAAGACCATATCTCATCGCATTCGATTGTCAGACGGACCTTTTCTTTCTTTTCGATTATAATTTTTTTTCAACATTATCATATTTATTATTGACATACATCTGCAGCCGTCGTTCCGAAACCCCGGCAGCCCTTGCAATTCCTGCAGGCGGAATCTTTTCGGGGAGAAGTCTGTCTATGATATCCTTTTTCTCCTGAGAGATATTTTTATTTTCAGGATTTCCGGCAGACTGCCTCCCGCAGTCTTTACACATAATTTTCGGCTTTCCGTTACGGATCGTACCGTTTTTGATAATATTTTCAGAACCGCAGACCGGACAGAACATACCTCACCTCCATAAGAAAAAGTTATTATGATAACCCAACTTGCCACCTATTGACAAACTGTCTGGCGTTGTTAATTTAGCCCGGTAATGAATTTTCAGCACATAATTTCAACTTTTCAAAAATACCGGGGGCAATGAAAAATGGAAGCCGAAATCACGATAATTTATATGCTTTGTGATGAACTGACAAAAACAATGGATATAAAAGAAGATATCCGGATAAAAATGAGTAATGCGGAAGTTATGACTGTCGTGCTGACTTCCGCCCGGTTTTTCGGGGGAAACATCCGTAACGCTTCGATTTTTCTCAAAGAACACGGATATATTCCGAATATGCTGAGCGAAAGCCGCCTGAACCGCAGAATTCATGCCGTTGACGGATCCGTATGGGAAAATCTGTTCTGTATCCTGTCGGAAATATTCAAAAAAATGAATACCGGACAGGAATACATTATCGACAGTTTTCCTGTTCCCGTCTGCGACAATATCCGAATAAGCCGGGCAGTCATTCTCAAAGGAGAGAATTACCGGGGTTATATTGCAAGCAAACTTCGGTATTTTTTCGGGATCCGTGTCCATATGATTGTGACCTCATCCGGAAAGCCTGTCGAATTTGTAATAGCTCCCGGTGCCGATGCGGATGTCACTGTATTCAAACAGATGAACTTTTCTATTCCTGAAAATTCAATATGTTACGGAGACAAGGCATACAATGACTACAACCATGAGGATATACTCATCAATGCTGCCGGAGTCATTTTCAGACCTTTCCGCAAAAAAAATTCTGTCCGGGCAACCGACTCTCAAATCGAGCGGCTTGCCGCCCGGAACACGCGGAAGCGGATCGAAACCGTTTTCAGTCAGATTACAAATTTTTTTCCGAAAAAGATTCATGCCGTGACAAAAGAATGTTTAATATTAAAAGTTATATCATTTATCATCGCATTCAGCATCCGCTGCCTGACCGCATAGATAGCAAGTTGGGTTATGATATTCTCCTTTTATATCATAAATGGGCGGCTGCGGCAATCTGCTTTTCAAAAAAAAACGGTTTTGTAAAAAAAATATTATTATAAAAGGGTTGCTTATCACTACTTGTGCAGGACTCCCAATTTTTGATAAAGTTGTACCCTCCTGTTCATTGAATATTCTTGAAGCAATCATTTCAGCAGCGCACTGCCCCAGCCCGCTCATAATGTTTTCATTTTTTGCTTCGACTACTGTAATCACAGGAGTATTTAAAAATAACTGTTCAGGCGACTGACTGATAATAAAATCACAAAATCCGGTTAAATCCCGTTCTTTGTCAACATTCAGTTCGATTCCGGAGAAAAAGCTTATTTTTTTATCGAATATCTTTCTGATTTCAACCAGCACCGGAGCGATAATCAGTTCGGAACGGGCTTTCCCGGTATTGACAGCAGCAGCCAAAGAAACATTGTCCGATAATGTCTCTTTCAGATGACTGCCGATTTCACGGGGCGCTATGCCGGAAAAGAAATCAGTCTTCTCAATTATTTCAACAGATAACTCTTTCTGAACTCTTTTGATTGTAAAACTGCTGTACGGCATTTCTTCCTCAATGTCTGATTTTTTGTAAAACGGCTTTGCAAGCCGTTTTGTGTGCTAAAATTTCATTTCAGCACTCCGGACTTTGAAACGATTTGTGTTACCTGAAAAAAACCGGAGCAAGAGAACAAATCTCCCTGCTCCGGTTCGAGTGGAATAAAATCAGTCTCTTTTTCCGCCGAATATCCGCAACAGAAACAGAAACATATTGATAAGGTCGGGGTACAACTCCAGCGCGCCGATAATCGCGCCTTTTCGGACCACCTCTCCGTCGAATCAGCATTTAAATATATTTCTTTTTATCAATCAATTTTTTCATAAAATCAGATATAAAATATCCGACCCACATACCAAAAAACAAATAGAAAAAAGTAAGTAACCATGATTTCCAACGAACAGTGTCGAAAAATATTTGCATACCTATTAAAAGCCATAAAAAAATCGCCGTATATGCCATATGTGTCAACTTGTTTTCTATTGAAATGTATCCGATTATGGAAAAACCTAATGATATAAAAATAATAGTAAAAACGATTAACACAAATGGGGTTGGCATTGACTCATTTGTAACGAATGGATATAAAAATACTATACAAACACTACCTGATAAATTGATTCCAAATATAATTAATGTATCGCGTATCGCTTTTGATATTTTTATTTTACGAAACCAGGGAATGTAAAAAAGACTTATGATTATAATCATTAAATATGCATGGAGACTTATAGACAAGATACCTGTAACTTCAGGAAAAAAGAAATCCCTTAAAAAATGTGCTAAAATAAGTCCTAAAATTAATTGCCATATAGAGTTTTTCATATCTACTTTCCTGCTGCTAACATAAATTTCAGTGGCGGGGCGATAGCCCCGTCCACTGCAATGACGGGTTATGAGCCGATTTTACCATACCTGCTATGTTGAGATAAATGCAGTACCATAATTCTATCACCTTTCTGAATGGGATAATAAATTTCATACCGTCCGTCATTGGATGAGAATCTGTGTTGTTTTGAAGACTTTGAAAAAACAGAGAAAAGGTATTCTCGCTCCTCTTTTGACGTGCTGAGAATAAAATCAACTTTTTGTACTTCTTTATCATTATCACAATTATAGTCGTAGGCATGAAAATCTAAAAAAACTTTTTTACCATTTATCTGATCCTGGTGAATTACAGTTACTTCAGGAAATTTTTCATCAATTTTGCTGAGGAGTTTTATATCAGAGCTTGCCTTATTTATATATTTTTCTGAAAACTCATATTCTGACAGACTTTGAATAGTTTCAGATTGTTCTTCCACAAGAGATTTGACAGAATTTACAAAATATTTTTCTTTCTTTTCAGAGGTCGCTAAATCTCCTGTATAAAGCAAAATAAAGATGACAATCAATGATATTGCAAAAATACCGATTTTAACAGGCAGATTTTTTGCAGTTTTCGGGGCTGTATTATCCTGATATTTATCCGCAATAACAGTCAGATTATACATGATGTTGATTGCTATTGCAGCACATAGAATTGATAATATACCGAATATGCTGAAGACGAAAAGTTCGGTGATATTTTGCCTGAAAATTTTAAATCCGAATACAGTTGTGCATATAAAAATAAATACCCAATATATTAATATAATTGCAGTTCCTATAGCTATTTTGTTTGTTAATTTAGGTATGTTCATTAGTTTTTTCCTAAAGGCTCATAACGCTAAAATCACCTGCCTTTATGGAGCGCAACGGAATAAAGGTCAGGTGGATTTTGTTGTTAGCCTTGTTGCTCTATGTCGTTCAAATCTTGTTCATCCTCTGGGAATGCTTCGATGCTCAAAACTTTGCGGATACCGAAAATCCAGACACGAAGTCGAACAAGTTGCCTTCCTTTCTGTGGGTGCATGCAATCGAGTTCGACTATTGAATATTCGGTCTTCAAGCCAGTATTGTCGAATTCCGGACCACATCTCCATCTTAAAGGAATTAAGCTGTGCTTAGTGCAGAATCTGTTTCCGAACCTAAGATAGCAGTATTCAAGACCGCAATGGACCCACCAAAACAATGGTATGGCAAGGACACCGCAGATAATGATGAGTATGGTCTCGGTCATGCTATTTCATTTCTCGTGAGGCTAACAACGAATTCAGCGGTTGCGGAGCAATCCGCTGCAATGACGGGTTATGCCGTGATAAACCTTCACTCATATCACATTTCCGTGAAAATTGCAGCTCAACGGTGTAAGGCATAACAAATGATTATACGTCAAATGCCGTCTAATCACGGCATGTGGATTTTTTTACCGTCAATTTTCTGGATCAGATTTTCACGGATTAACCCGCTGTTCCCTTCCGTTTCGTAATCAGGAAATGATGATTCATAAAAAAAAAGATAAAAAATCCTTCCTTATTTATTTAAAAGTCTTTATAATCTGTAATCTGAACTGTTGTCAATCTTTTTCTGAGGGGGAACCGGAAAGAGATTGATATTTCCGAAATAAAGAGTCGGACTGAGTCAGCTTCTTACGTTGACCGGATTTAAGTCAGGGTGGATTCTTCGCTCTGCTCAGAATGACATAAAAGCTTATTCACCACTGCCAAAAACCGTAGCAGGGAAACAACTCCCTGCTCCGGTTCGACTGGAATAAAATCAGTCTCTTTTTCCGCCGAATATCCGCAGCAGAAACAGAAACATATTGATAAAGTCGAGGTACAACTCCAGCGCGCCGATAATCGCGCCTTTTCGGACCACGTCTCCGTCTAATCCCTCAGGCTGCGAAACCGCCATCATCTTTATTTTCTGGGTGTCATAAGCGGTCAGTCCGATGAACACGAACACACCGATATAACTGATGATCATCGTCATTGCAGAGCTGCGGATAAACAGATTGACCACCGACGCGATAACAATGCCGATCAGACCCATGAACATAAAACTGCCCAACGACGTCAGGTCTTTCTTGGTCACCATTCCGTAAACGCTGCATGCCCCGAATGTAGCCGCGGTGATGAAAAAGGTTGAAGCAATAGACGACATTGTGTATGCAAGAAATATGGCGGACAGAGTCACGCCGTTCAACGCGGAGTACAGCATAAACATGAAAGTTGCAGTTGACGCGTTAATTTTGTTGATTCCCGCACTGATGAACATCACCAGCGCGAGTTCGGCTATCATCAGTCCGAAAAACACAAAGCTGTTTCCGAAAATGATCATGAGCAGGGTTTGGCTTGCTGAAACAAAATACGCGACCAAACCGGTCAGTGCGAGTCCGACAGCCATCCAATTGTAAACGCTCTGGATAAAGGAATTGACCATTACCGCGGTCTGAGTTCTTTTTTCCAAAAGTTCCATACACATTACCTCCTGATATTTTTATTGTTGATACATCACAAATTTAGGGTTAAGATAACACAACTTTTATATTTTTCAAGATAAAAATGCAAAAATCATAATGAAACCGGAACAATTATATCAAAGCCTGAAAGAACTTGCCGAAAAGCTTGACATAACCGTATCCGAACAGAATTTCCGAACTGCCGGAATCAAGGTGGAAAGCGGGCTGTGCAAGCTTAAAGGCAGACACCTTTTTATTATGGACAAGCATATTCCTGTCCAGCGGAAAGCCGATATTCTGGCTGACTGTCTCAGCAAAATGCCGTCGGAAAATATATATGTCGTCCCCGCGGTTCGGGAATTGCTGGATTTGGAAAAAAAATCTGCTCCGGAATAGTTGTGCCGAAACGATTCAGGAGTTACACGGTTGCATGATTTTTAACCGCTAATGGACGCTGATAAACGCCAATTAATCAGGAAAATAAATTCAAGTGCGTAAGTCATAATCGTCATACTTGATATAATCAGCAGATCGAAAATTTTCCCGAAATGCTCGCCTGGGATTGACAAATCCCAAGCATTTCCGGCGCCAAAGGTTAAAATAGACCGTCAATCCGCCGGGAGCGGCCGGAGGCATTTTCGATCTGCTGATAATCGAAAAATCAGAATCGGACAAAGTGCATGAGCGATAAAGTATCAAAGAAGCAGGGAACCGCGACCAGTTCATTCGGAACTCCCGGACGGATCGGGCATGATTCATCCATATTTTACAAAAGCCGTCTGTATGAAGGCATAAATAAAGGCAATACTGTCAAGTTTACTGAAAACAGCATTCCGGAAAATTTCCGAAATCAGATATTCTGCAAAAGCAGCGAGCAGATGAGCGAACTGCCCGACAACAGCATTCATCTGATGATTACCTCGCCGCCTTACAATGCCTCCAAAGACTATGACGACAATCTGAGTCTGGATGAATATCTGGGGCTGCTGAAACGCGTCTGGCAGGAAACCTATCGAGTCATGGTTACGGGAGGCAGGGTGTGCATAAATATCGCGAATCTCGGACGGAAGCCGTATATTCCCCTGCACAGTTATATCATTGAAGATATGCAGGATATCGGATTCTTGATGCGCGGTGAAATTATATGGAACAAGGCATCGAGCGCGAGTTCTTCCACAGCATGGGGATCGTGGATGTCGGCAGCCAATCCGGTTCTGAGGGATATTCATGAATATATTCTGGTCTTTTCAAAAGATTCATTTTCAAGGAAACGTGAGGAAAGAAAAAATACGATATGTAAAGAAGATTTTCTGGAATGGACAAAAAGCGTCTGGACATTTCCCGCTGTTTCGGCAAAAAAAATCGGACATCCCGCGCCCTTTCCCGAAGAGCTTCCCTATCGGCTGATACATTTGTATTCATTCAAAGGAGATGTGATATTGGACCCTTTTGCCGGAAGCGGCACCACCTGTCTTTCCGCGTTGAAATCGGAGCGCGACTATATCGGCTACGATATTAATCAGGAATACATAGAATTGGCAAACAGGCGGTTTCGGGAATATATATTAACCGCTAATGAACGCCAATGAACGCTAATAAATGCTAATTAATTAAGATTATTATGTATTTTGAATTAGCGTTTATTCGCGTTCATCAGCGGTTATTCTCAGTTTTTTTTATTAACATCAATCTTCACAATTTCCATATACTTTCTTCATATTTTCTTCACAATCAGGTGATATTCAATAGCCAACATTGTGACCGGGCTTGTATTGCCTAACCGGAAAACCGAAACTGACATGATTGACAAGTAAGGAGGAAAACATGATTAAAAAAATGATCGCAATTCTGATGACTATGGGTATGCTTCTTTCGGGAACTGTGTTCGCCGATCAGATCACTGCCGGAAATCAGCAGGGAACCCGTCCGCCCTGCCCGAATGGGGGGTTCCATCCCCGTCCGCATCAGGGACATCCCGGTGATCTGGGGAAATATCTGCATGACAATATGCTTGTAGAAGCCCTTTCCGAAATTACGGGGCAATCTGCCGAGACTATCAAAACCGCACTTGAGACTCAGCATCCTGAAGCGCTTATGGAAACATACGGGGTTGATTCTGAAGCCTTCCGGACCCTTATGGATGCAAAAACCGTCACGATGGCGGAAAAAGCTGCGAGCTGCGGGCTGATCACTCAGGAACAGGCAGCGGAGATTGCTGAAAAGGTTGCAGCCCGTGCAGCCGCGTCCGAAACCGCGAACTAACTGACAAAACCATCTCGGTTACAATGCCGCAGGGACGCGTCCGCGTCCCTGCCACAAACGACAGTTTTGTCGAACTTAAACAGAGATTGTCGAATCCTGAAACGCCGTTCATCTCATATCCTCTTATTTTCACAGCGAATAAAATTTGGTATGTTTTTTGCTTGCAGATAAATCAGGAGCAGTGTATAATGCGAGCCTGATATGAGACGGATTGTTTTCAGGATTTTTTTTCTTATCCGGAGTGCAAAAATGAAATTTTTTGCAAAAAATCTTTCCTACCCGAAAACGCAAAAAAATTTCATTTTTGCACTCCGGATGAAAATTTATGCCATTCACAAATATCGGGGGTAAGGAGTTATGAAAAATAAAATGAGAATCTGGCAACTCGCTCTGACAATGTTTCTTTTATCGCAGTATTTTGCTTCTGTGCCGCTCTCGCAGGCAGGGGATATCCTCATTATTGCCAACAAAGAGGTTCCCGCGAGCGTGTTAAGCAAAAACGAGATAAGGAGCATTTTTCTCGGAGAAAAAATCAGGTGGGATGACGACCGTAAGATGACCTTTGTGATATTGAAGACAAAGGAACACGATGAGTTTCTCAGAGCATATATCGGAAACACTGCCGCGCAATATCTCAATTATTGGAAAAAAATGGTTTTTACCGGCAAAAGCAAATCGCCGAAAGCCTTTGATACCCCGGAAAAACTGCTTGACTACGTGGCTGAAACCGAGGGGTCTGTCGGATATATCCCTTCGGAAGCATACTCGGACGCATACAATGATAAGGTAAAAATTATTTCGGTAAAATAGGAGACATATCAATGAAAAAAACAGTTATGCTGCTCGCATCAGTGCTTACGCTTGTGTTTTTTTTAGGTCCGGCATATTCCCTCGATGCCGGAAATATCGAGATTCACGGCTTTATCTCTCAGGGATATCTGCTTACGGACAGCAACAATTATCTGGCAGAAACCGAAGACGGAACCTTCGAATTTAATGAGATGGGAATCAATTTCTCCTCGGATTTGACAGACCTCCTGCGTATCGGTCTGCAAATTTTTGCCCGCGATCTCGGAACGGTCGGAAATGATGAGGTTGTTTTAGACTGGGCTTATGCAGATTACCGGTGGCTTGATTGGCTGGGACTGCGCGCCGGCAGAATCAAAATTGACTACGGGCTGTATAATGAAACCCGTGAAATGGACATGCTCCGTACCGGAGTCATGCTTCCGCAAAGCGTTTATTCCGAACTGTGGCGGGACAGCTTTTCCTGCATCAACGGAGCGGCTTTGTACGGATATGTTCCGATGTCGTTCATGGGGCGTCTCGCTTATGATCTTCAGATCGGCGCGATGACCTTCAAGAAAGACGCAGGCTTTACCCGTGCCTTCGGCAGGCGCATGAACGAAACTTTGGATATCAGCAGCATGGATGCCGATTACGCATGGTTTGCCGATTTCCAGTGGAGTACGCCCCTGCCGGGTCTCAAAACGAAATTTACCGCTTACGACATAGAGGGAATGGAGGCAGACGGCAATATCACAGTCACCATGATGGATGGAAGTACCGTCAATTCTGCGGTGACTTATGAACTCGCCGAAAAAAACGGCTATGTCCTGTCTCTTGAGTATGTATTGAAAAATCTGATTCTTGCCGCGGAATACTCGGAAGATAACTATCAGATAAAAACAGATATGGAGGCGCAGATTCAGGCGCAGGGAAATCCTCCGGAAGGAGGACTTCCTCAGGGAGACGGACCGCCGAAAATAACGAGCGAAGGATGGTATGTTTCAGCATCTTACCGGTTCACGGACTGGTTTGAGACTGCTCTGAGTTATTCGGAGTATTATCCGAATGCCGATGACAAAGACGGAGAGATAAAAAATGACCACGGCGGACATCCGTTTATGTCATGGCTCAAGACGACCACCCTGTCCACCCGTTTTGATATTAATGACTACTGGGTGCTGAAATTAGAGGCAAGCTACAATGACGGATTCGGCGGCATCAATCTGGCGGATAATCCTGATGAACTGGGACCTTACTGGACTCTTTTTGCCGCCAAAATGACCTTCAGTTTTTAGCGCTGAGGGCATGTCGCCGACATGCCCCTACGGTTTTTAAGACGATGGAACAGGCTTCAGGAGGCAGATTATGAAGAAATCATTTGGTATCGGGCATAAAATAGGGTTGAGTCTGAGTATTCTGATTATGGGATACTTTGTATCAACCGGCGTAGGATTTCTTCTCGGGCAGCAGGCAGAGTCCCGTCTTTACGGCGTATCGGAATATCTGTTCACCGCTTCCACACAAAGCAGAATCGCCTTGTCAGCTTTTGAAGATCAGATAAAATTCTATAACGATGTAGTCATGATGGGAGACATGGAAAATTCCCTTGAACTGGCTCGACAGAAGGCGGAAGAAGTTCAGAACGCGCTTCAGTCCATTGCCAGACTGAAGGAAATCAGCGGACAGAAAATAAGCGATGTCAGCAAAACTGCCGGGCAGTTGACAGAATTCAATGCCTCTGCCCGGTCTTTATATACAAAATATCTTCAGAACAGTTCGGATGATGAAGCCAAAGAAAAACTGGAAAACGAAATTCTCCGTATCGGACAGCAGACCAGCGAATTCAGAGGCAGGCTTACGGCTTTTTCCCGGCAGTTTTCCGATGATCTGAAAGCCGAACTGACAGACCTCAGCCGTATCATCCGGCGCTACCGCTATGTAAACCTGATGATGTTTTTCGGGATAGCGGGCTTTGTGGGCATGGCTGTATGGTTTATTATCTCGCGTTCCGTTACACGTCCATTGAACAGGATTATTGAAAATCTTTCGAATTACTCCGTCGAAATCGTCTCCGAAGCCGCGCAGAGATCAGCCGGGAGCCGTTCTCTGGCGGAAAGGTCTTCGCAGCAGGCAGCGTCTGTGGAAGAAGTATCTTCTTCTCTTGAGGAGATGTCCTCCATGACAAAACGCAATGCCCATAATGCGGCTCAGGCTCATGATATTGTAGAAAGACTGCTCCTTTTGGTGAGAAAAACAGATGCGTTTATGACAGAACTGATGGCATCCATGTCGGAAATTTCAAAGTCGAGCGAGGAAAGTTTCCACATCGTCAAAACAATTGACGAGATCGCATTTCAGACCAATCTGCTCGCATTGAACGCCGCGGTGGAGGCTGCACGTGCAGGACAGGCAGGTGCAGGATTTGCGGTAGTTGCAGATGAAGTCAGAAACCTTGCGCTGCGCTCTGCCAATGCTGCCAAAAACACATCCGGGCTTATCGAAAAGACCGTAAATAAAATAAAAGAGGGCAGCAGAATTACTTCTGATACTATAGAAGCTTTCAAAGCCGTGTCTCAGGATGCTGTCAGCATGAAAGAACTGATGTCCGAAATTGCCTCGGCTTCCGATAATCAGGCTAAGGGAACCGAGCAGATCAACATCGGCATAACCGAAATGGATCAGGCAACCCAGCAAAATGCGGCAGCCGCTGAGGAAGCTGCTTCTTCTTCTCAGGAACTGAATATCCGTGCCGAAAAGATGAAACGCATGACTGATGAACTGATCTCTCTGGCAGGAGGCAATTCTTCTCTGATTTTTTCATCGCATCGTCAGAGTTCCGAAAAACACGGAACCGGATATTTGCAGCCGCTGAAGCAGCGGTCATGATACAGAAAAAAGGTGGGTTTCGCTGCGCTTCACCCACCCTGCGAAATATTACGGTGCGGCAAAGTTGTACTTCTGCAACAACTGATCGTCAGTCATACGGATGACTTCCACTTTTCTCATATAGACATTTTCAACAGGTCTGTTATTTTCGTCTGTCTTGAGCGAAGCAATGGTTTCAACGGTTTTCATTCCGTCAATGACCAAGCCGAATACGGTATATGCCCCGTCCAGACCATGTTCCCCGTTTTTATCTTCTACGATGTAGAACTGGGAGCCGCTCGATTTCCTCTCCGGATTCACCGAATCCGGCGTCCGTGCTGCGGCCACAGCCCCATAGACGTGAGTAAGACCCGAAACAATCTCCGCGTCAACTACATACCCGGGACCTCCGCTACCCGTGCCGATAGGATCGCCGCCCTGAATCACAAAATCATTTATCACCCGGTGAAAAATCAGACCGTCGTAAAACCCGGCTTCAGCCAATTTCAGAAAATTCGCCTTATGATTGGGCGTCTGATTGCAGAGCCAGATAAGAATATCTCCGTAATCGCTCTGAATTTTTGCCAGCGCATATTGATGATATTCGTGCCGGATATACCGGTCAGCCAATATCGTCGTTCCCTTCTGGTTATAAGGCTTATCATCAGGCAGATCAGAGAACACTTCGATATCCGGGACAGAGACATGGAAGTAATTCACATCCACCCTGCCGCCCGCATCGAACCAGATTTTGACGAACAGATCGGGATTGTTCCGGCTGCCCCAGTTCACATCTTTGGGATTGGCATAAAAATGCCCCCAGACCACCCGATGCCCGCCCGCAGTAAGGGCATCGCCGCCTTTCTGCCAAACCGCTTCTATGGGTCCGTCAACCGTATTGATCACCGAGCCGATTCTGAGATCGTTTACAGTGGAGTATCCCGCAGGATTTCCTTTGGGTGCATACCCTGAAGCCGGATTTCCGTCCTCATAGTTTTCCTCCGTTCCGCTCGAACCGTCTGTGTAGTAATACTGCCGGATATATCTTCTGGCAAGAGTAGTTACACCGCTTTCATCGGGCTTGCCGTTATACGGGTAAGCCGAGTAAACTTCTATATCCGGTACGGAGACATGAAAGAAATTCACATCGGTTCTTCCGCTTGCGTCGAACCAGATTTTGACGAACAGATCGGGGTTATCGGGACTTCCCCAGTTTACATCATCGGGGCTGGCGTAGAAATAGCCCCAGACCACCTTATGACCTCCGGCAGTAGTATCTTCTCCACCTTTTTTCCATACTGCTTCGATACGCCCTTTTTCAGCGCTGCGAATGACTGCCATGATCCAGAGATCGGATGTGATCATATAACCCTCGCTGCTGCTTACGGCTCCCGGAATCTCTGCTTTATAAATCATCCGGTCATCGCCGTCGGATATCCACAGATATTTTCCGTCCGATGCCAGACCCGTAGGCAGGTTGCCGGGAGAGTCAAAAGAAGCGAGAACGGTTCCGTCCGTATCTGCTTTGTAAATTTTTCTTTCATCAGCATCCGCCATCCACAGATAGGTTCCGTCCGATGCCAGACC
>DYRK01000736.1 GCA_020718785.1 Desulfatirhabdium butyrativorans
CCGGGGCTTCGGGCGCAGACGCGTTCCCAAGCAGGGGCTTGGGAACGAGGAAAAACTCACGTTTTTTTATGCACTATTATTCGGGTCAGGTTTATTTTAGACTAAAAATCGTCTGATGTGAAATTATTTTGCAATTTACGGAAATTCGGAGCTGTTTCCCCGCGGGATTTCCGGATGTTCAGCGTCATGCCGAAATCTGCTGATATAAAATCGTATTGTCCGGATATTGCAATCTCAGCCCAAGGCTGTATAACATATTACCTTAACGACATGAAAGGCTGTATAACATATTACCTTAACGACATGAAAGGAGAAAAATTTATGAAACGTATCATTGCCGCAATTGGAATTCTTCTGGTTTTTACCGCCGTGGCGCAGGCAAAAACCTACACTGTCGGCACCCACCACTGGATAGGTTTTTCCGCGAATGATGTGGCAGATGCCAAAGGATTCTGGAAAAAGCAGGGGCTTGATGTCCGGCTTGTCAATTTTACCAGTGAAAAAGACGCGTGCAACGCGCTGGTAAACAAACGCGTTGACATGGCTTACCAGATGATGGGGACATGGATCGGATTTTACATGGAAGGTTCCCCCATTACGCTAATCGCGGAAGTGGACTGGTCCCACGGGGGCGACAAGGTGATTGTCAGACAGGATATTGACATTCAAAAGATGAAGGGTCAGCCCTTCGGGGTTTATGTGGATAATCCCGCGGTGCTTTTTTTCCTGCATCAGTATCTTGCAGCAAACACACTCGGCTTATCCGATGTACGAATTATCGGGGGACTTGAGGCAAAGGAACTGGCTGACAGTTTCATCTTCGGACGGATCAAGGGGCTTGTGCTTTACAATCCCGAAGCACTCCGCGCCGAAAAAGAAGGCAAGGGCAAAGTTGTGGGAACCACAGCCTCTTATCCGGGCTGTATGCCGGAAGGCATTGCCATGAGAACAGATGCCCTGAAAAGCATTCCTTTGGAAGATTTTTCCAAAATATTCAGAGGATGGCTTGAGGCTGTGAAATGGATGGGCGATAAAGCCAACTGGGAGGAGTACAAAAAAATCCTCAACAGCAAAACATTTGAGGGTGATCCGCCCTATTCGGATGAAGAACTCAGGGAAATGTATGAGGGAGTGCGTATCCATGACGCGGACATGCTGAGGGAAAGAAACAGAGACGGCGGCGGTTTTTCTGTCTGGCTCGGGGAAATGAAGACCATGCTCAAAGACAGCGGCAGGCTTGCAAAAGATTTTGATCCGGATAAAATCTTCGATAACACGGCGGTAAGGCATTTTTCGGAGCAATAGGGGATGAGTGCAAACCTGATCTTATTAAAATAGGCCTTTTTTGCATTTTTCTCATTTTCCTCGTTCCCAAGCCCCGGCTTGGGAACGAGGAAAAATATATAAGATTAGGTTTGCACTCCGGATAAACAGACAGGAGGATATAATGAGAGGTTTCGGGAAATTCAGATTGAAGATGGAAGGCAAATTTCTGATGGCTTTCTTCAGCATGGCATTGCTTCTTATCCTGCAAGGATTCGTAGGCATCTATAATGTCGAGAGAGTAAGTCATCTCTACGGTGATCTTCTGAATGCTTCCCGGGATACCGAGAGCATCGGCTCTGACTTATATGAGCTGCGTCTGAATGTTTTTCAATACATAGGAACAGTCAACCCTGATGAAATGAATCCCTTGAAGAGCCGCATTGATCTTCTTACCGGACAACTCTCCGATAAGCTGAAAAAACATTCCCGACTCGGCGAAGCTTATGAAGTCTTTGCCGGATGCGCTGATGACTACCGGAAAATCATGCAGCTTCACTACGAGTATTTTCAGACCAGAAAAGCTTATGAACTGATTTACGGAAAATCAGGCTCGGATTTCGGCAGACTGAAAGAGATCATCAGAAAACAGAAAGAATCTGCCCTGAATCAGGTGACACAGCTCGCGGGGAAAGAAAACACAAGAACAATCGGAATCGCTTACGGCCTCTCCTTTGCCGGTCTGCTCATAAGCATCCTCGGAGGCTTTCTGATAAGGCGGTTTGTAACCCGGCCCATTCATCGGATTATCAGCGGGCTTCAGAATACCTACACAGCGGTTGCCGATGCTTCCGAACAGGTCCGGGCAGCAGGGCAGAAATTGGCCCGGGCCACCTCGGAACAGGCAGCATTCCTGGGTGAGACTGCCGCATCTCTTGAGGAAATGGATGCCACTGTCCGGCAGAATGCAGACAATGCCGTCCATGCCGATCGGATCGTGAAAGGCTCGGTATCAAGCATCAGGACAGCCAATGACTCCATGAACCGTCTCATCCGGTCCATGGAAGACATTTCCCGCGCCAGCTATGAAACCCGAAAAATTGTCAAAACAATTGATGAGATCGCATTCCGCACCGATCTGCTTGCCCTGAATGCGGCAGTGGAGGCAGCACGGGCAGGTCAGTCCGGGGCAGGCTTTGCGGTTGTGGCAGAGGAGGTTCGTAATCTTGCCATGCAGTCCGCGGAGGCATCAAGAAATACGGCCGCGATCATCGAAAGTACGGTCAAAGAAATACAGGGAGGTTCGGCTCTGGTTTCCACAGTCAATGAAAGCTTTGTCAAAATGGAAAGCGACGCGTGCAAAGTCAGCGGGTTAGCCGGAGGTGTGGCCGAGGGCATGAATCAGCAGGCACAGGGAATTGACCGGATCGCCAGAGACATGGCAGAAATGGATACGATTGTCGGATCCAACGCGTCTGACGGAAAAAAATTGGTGATCACA
>DYRK01000118.1:0-6130 GCA_020718785.1 Desulfatirhabdium butyrativorans
AAAATGTGAAAGTTATCAGGCAAAATTTGCCCCATCTATGATGTCGCATACAATAATTTTATGGTAAATCTTATTTCGGGACTGATTGCCTACACATGGAAACCGAAAAAACCTTCTCTCAACATCAATCGCGAACAGCTTCCTGCTGTTTTTTAAATTAAAATTATGTCGAACTCACGTTATGATGAGTTCTATGATTTTGACAAAGACGGTCGTATTGATATTCTTGATATTATGCGCGTAGCGGGCAACGTGTATCCTGTTCAGAACAGTTCCGAAGATTGTTCTCAGCCTTAAAAATGACCTTTGATATGAGGATATAAATGAAGCCCGGCATTTTTGCCGGGCTTTTTTATTTTCGCGGGAATCCATTGTTCTGTCTCGATATCTAACAGGCTGATTTTATACGCATAATCCATTGGAAATACAAATACTGCAACGGTCAGACCAAATATATTTTGAAAAAACACTTGAACCGTTCTTACCGCATGATATACTGTACAGTTTCAAGAAGGGGTGAGTGCATAGTAAAGCGGGTTTGAAACCCGCTTTACACTCCGGAGCGCGGCAGCGCGGGTTATCAGTCAGAATTAAATTAACCCGACTTCAGCAGATCGAAAAAAGCCCCCGACCGCTCCGGCGGATTGACAAATCCGCCGAAAATGCTTGGGGTTTGTCAATCCCAAGCGGGCATTTCGGGAGAGAGAGCTTCCGATCTGCCGAACTTGCGCTTCGCTTAACCAATCCTGCATAAAGAGTGAGATACCTGTATGAATGAACAATTGTTTGCATTTGGAAAAAATTGGGAATCCTTTGTAAAAAAATATCTGGATCAGGAAAGAATCCAGGAGGCAAAACGCTCCCTTGCCGAATTTCTCGGAATATCTTCTTTAGAGGGTAAGACATTTATTGATGTGGGATGCGGAAGCGGTTTGTTTTCTCTTGCAGCATATCGGCTCAGAGCTTCACGGATACTGAGTTTTGATGCAGATGCCGATTCTGTGAAATGCTGCGAATATCTCCGGGAGAAAGAAGGCTTTCCCGAACACTGGAAGGTTGAAACAGGCTCTGTATTGGACGGGGATTTTGTCTCGGCACTCGGCAAATATGATATTGTTTACTCCTGGGGCGTGCTTCATCATACCGGAAAGATATGGGAAGCAATAGAAAATACTGCCGGATTGGTTTCGGAATGCGGGATGCTGTATATTGCCATATACAACAAGGCAGACGGAATCGCTTTATATCCGGACGGCAGATTCGGGTCTTCGAAATTCTGGGAAAAAGAAAAGAAGTTCTATGCTTCCTTGTCTCCGTTTGTCCAGAATCTGGCTGATTATATGGTGATGTCTGCGCTGATTTTGATGTATCTCCTGACATTGAGAAATCCTGTGAAGATTATTCAATCCCACAAGAAGAACTACAGAGGCATGTCGTGGCGGATTGATATTAAAGACTGGCTGGGCGGCTATCCATATCAATATGCCTCGGTTGCCGAAATCTTTGCCTTTGTGAAAAAGCTCGGGTTTTCGCTGGAAAACCTGAAATGCAGCAATGGTCTGCTGAATAACGAATATCTCTTCATACGCATATCAACACCGGAGAATCCATGAAAAAGCTTAATTTGGGAAGCGGCGATTTTAAAAAAGACGGTTATGTCAATATAGATGTAGAAGAAAGTTTACAGCCTGATATTGTTCATAATCTCGATCAATTTCCTTATCCTTTCGAGGATGACACTTTTGACCTCATTGAAGCGGATCATCTTCTGGAGCATCTGAATGAGCCGTTTCAGGTGATGAAGGAACTTAGGAGAATAGCAAATCCCGGGGGAAAGATTATTATCAGAGTTCCTCATTTCAGCAGGGCAATGACTCATCCTCAGCATAAAAGAGGGTTTGACGTAACCTTTCCATACTATTTCGATAATAATTTTTTCGGCAGATATACCGGCATCGAACTGATTTGCGAGAAGATGAAACTGCATTGGTTTGCCCAGAAATATCTGATGAAAAAGCATCTTCCTCTATGGATGTATTATCTCCTGACATGGATCGGCGCGGCAATTGATATCCTGGCCAATGCCTCGCCCATGTTCTGCTCACGGATATGGTGCTACTGGGTGGGCGGATTTTATGAAATAGAATTCGTATTCAGAAAGCCTAAAAAATGAATATTCTTTATGTAGTAAAAGGACTTTCGATTGTCGAACCGCTTGGAGTGATGCAGATTTCCGCTGCCGCCAAAACCCGGGGACATAAAAGTTTTCTCGGAGTCATTGACAACGGCGGTATTCCGGAGCTTATCCGAAAAGAGAAAATCGCTCTGGTGGCGTTCAGTCTGCTTTCCACAGAAGCCCGTGTCTTTCTTGAGACCGCGAAGCAGATAAAATTGCTTTACCCGAATCTTCCTATTATTGCCGGAGGACCGCATCCCACCTATTTTCCGCAATTTGCGGATGCTCCCTGTATAGATGCGGCGGTTTTGGGTGAGGGTGATCTGATAATAAACCGTATTGCCGAAGCTGTGGAACAGGGCAAAGATATTTCCCGGATTCCGAATGTCTATACAAAAACAGGAAAAAACGATTTGATTCCGCTGGTTTCCGATCTGGACGAACTCCCTTTTGCAGACCGGGAACTCGTGCATCATCTCGAACCCTTCAAGTACGTTCCCATGAAAACATTCATGGCGACCCGGGGCTGTCCGTATAATTGCGCCTACTGCTTCAATAATGCCTACAAGACTCTCTATAAAGGGAATGGGAAATTGGTGAGACGCCGGTCCGTGGAGAATCTGATTACAGAGATCGAGCAGGTTCATCGCCGTTATCCGATGAAATTTCTGCGATTCGGCGATGATGTTTTTGTGGCAAAATATGACGCTTGGATGGAAGAATTTGCAGAGAAATACAAAGCAAGAGTCGGAATTCCTTTCTATTGTCTCATACGTCCGAATCTGGTGACAGAAAAATTAGCCGCCGCGCTGAGAAATTCCGGATGTCATTCGGTGGCAATTTCGCTGGAAACCGGAAATGAGACATTACGGAAAACGGTTTTAAACCGGATGATTGATGATGAGACGATCCTGAAGGCATATTCGATTCTGAGGGATTATGATATAAAGATATTCAGCAACTGTATGCTGGGCTTGCCCGAATCCACCCTCGGAGATGATCTTAAATCGCTGGATATGACTTTCAGATGCAAGCCGACTTATGCCAGTTTTACTGTTTTCACGCCATTTCCCGGAACCGGACTGTATCGCCTGTGTATGGACAAAGGTTATATCGAAAAACCGTTTGAAGCAGGAGAATATCCTGAAAGCACATTTCAAAGTTCCTGTCTGAAAACCGTGTCCGAGTCTGACAAAGCAGTTCATCGGAATATACTCATGCTCGGAGCCTTGGCCAACTGGCAGCCGCGGCTCAGAAATCTGATCGTAAACCGTCTGCTGTATCGGAAGCCGAATAAGGTTTTTAATATAACCGGTTTTCTGGTCCGGAATTATCTTCAAAGAAAGATATGGTCCATCCGATTGAACCTGCTTTATTTTCTTCGTCTGGTGCTGAAGGTTTACCGTATAGATCTGAAGAATTACGCGAAAAGAAAACAACTGAAAAATACGGATAAATGCTGATGATACCGTTTTCCAAAGAAAACTTGCAAAAATTTATATCCGGAGGAGTTTTATTTATCCTTTCGCTGGCTTTCTTTTTTCCGGTGATC
Organism: Desulfatirhabdium butyrativorans; assembly: GCA_020718785.1. Classification (GTDB taxonomy): domain Bacteria; phylum Desulfobacterota; class Desulfobacteria; order Desulfobacterales; family DYRK01; genus DYRK01. Next base: position 3,729 of record DYRK01000118.1, read on the forward strand.
TTTCAGGGAAAAACTTTTTACGCGTTTGACTGCCTGTTCCATTATCTTCCCTGGTCTTCTTTCAGTCCGCCGGATTTCCGCGCATATAACACCCTGATTACAGACCCGATCCATGCCTTTTATTTCTCTCTTTTTTATCCTGCCCATCATCATTATCAGTCATCAATTGCTGACGGAACTCTGTACTTATGGTTCGGGCTGAATTTCTGCGGTGTCCCCTTTACATTTTACAGCTATCCGTTTTTATACTTCTTCTACACCCTTTTTCCGCTTACGGCAGCCCATGATCTGCTGCTTTTTTTTCATCTCATGGGAACAGGAATATTTACTTATCTTTATCTCAGAGAAATCGGACTGAAGCCTCTGTCTTCCTTGGTCGGTTCAATCGCTTGGATGTTCAACGGCTATGTGGCGGTATGGTTTGAATTCGAACATCTCCCCATGATGGCGTTGACGATTTCTGCTACTCTTTACTTCATAGAAGTATGGTGGAAAAAAAGATCGGCCCTTTCATTCATATTCCTGACAGGCAGTATTGCCCTTTCAATCTGTGTCTCACTTGCCCACATTCTTGTCTATCAGCTCATATTTGTCGGAATTTATATGTTATATCGGTGTATTTCGGCAAAAGTCGAAAACCGGTCTGCATGGAAACATTCATTTAAACCGCTTTGGGGAGCAATTTTTGCCATCCTTTTGAGCTTTGCCTTGTCGGCAAATTTCTTCACAACACACCTGATGATTTATAAAGACAATCAGCGCAAACCCATCCCGTACAGCGATCTGTTTGATGAAACCGGGCAGGTGATGCCGAAATATTTGACAACTCTGCTTTTCCCGGATTTTTTCGGCAGTCCTGCTATGGGAATCTCATTTATTCCCAAAGCGCACTCTCATCAGGCTTATAATAACTATAACGAATTGTGCCTATATCCGGGAATCATGACACTTTTTCTCGCGCTGGTATGCCTGCCTTATCTTGGAAAAAAGCAGTATCTGAGTCTCTTTATGATAACCGCATTGTCAAGTCTCACTATGGCTATGGGCAGTATTCTGTACTATCCGCTGGCAAAATTCGTTCCCGGGCTTAATCTGTCAACGCCCACAAGAATTTTGTATCTGTTCGGTTTTTCGATTTCCGTACTGGCTGCTATGGGAGCAGATATTCTTCAAAATGAGGAAAACAGACCGAAAACTCTGATTATTGTTCTGTGGGGACTGCTTCTGATAATTGCTCTGATGATTGTCTCATTTATCCGGACAGAAGCAGGCATAAAATGGGCAGCAGACTGGAGATTTCAAGAGAGCAATTGGAAGTATTACTCCGAACTGATTCAATCCCATCTTGATATCTCCTCCGTAGTTATTCTAAAGCCGCTGCTGATTATCTTTTCTGCATTTATTATCCTCGGCGCTATGTTATATTCACAGTCAAAGGCACAGAAGACACTTCTGCTCCGGATATGCCTCGTTTTACTTTCATACGATCTGATTTCTTTCGGCCAGTTTTACAATACGGCTTCCCCTCGGAATATGGAATATCCGTCAACGCCGGCCATACGTTTTCTCCAAAAAGACAAGTCAAAATTTCGGATCATCACATTCGGCAATTTTCTGCAACACAGTTTTGTTCCTTTCGGCATAGAAGACCTGAGCGGATACGGTTCGTTTTACCCCCGCAGATACGGGGAATTCCTCCACCTGAGTCAAAAAGGACCCGGCGTTCCTTTTCCAGATCAGTTCAGCCGGTGGATTACCTTCAGCAGATTCGGCTCTCCGCTGCTGGATCTGGTCAATACCAAATATGTGCTTGTGCCGCCGTCAGCGGACCTTAAATCGGAACAGCTCAGGCTTGTTTACAAAGGAGAGATCAATATCTATGAAAATATATCTGCGTTTCCGAGAATCTTCTTTGTGCCGAAATATCATCTTGCCGATAATGAACAGGATGCTTATCATATACTCGGTAAATTTTCCCGGCAGGATTTTCTTCACACAGTGATACTGGAATCTCCGCCGCCGGGCGGTTTTACAGCCGATAACAATGACTCTGGACCGGAGCCGAAAATAAAACTGACTGCTTACACGCCGAACCTTATAGAATCGGAAATAGAATCAAATATCAAGGGCTTTATTGTGATCGGCGATAACTTCCATTCCGGGTGGGAAGCGACTGTGGACGGAAAGCAGACAGATATCCTCAGAGCAAATTACATTATGCGGGCAATCCCGGTGACAAAAGGAAAGCACACCGTAGTTCTTGCCTTTAAACCTAAACTGCTGATTGCCGGAATGCTGATAACCGCGGCAGGGTGGATGATACTTTTTGCTGCCATTGCGGTGTGTCTGTTCAGGAAAAAACAGACTGATGCAGGAATGTTGCGCTCAGACCGATCAACCCG
>DYRK01000118.1:6230-12985 GCA_020718785.1 Desulfatirhabdium butyrativorans
AAAAACCCGTATAAAAATCGAATTGCCTTCTTCGTACCATCTGAAAGATATACCGGTACGATGCTTCAGACTTTTCGAATCTCTGCGTTCCCCTGTCTGAGGGTCTGAGGATCTGTTTTTCCGGATACTTTTTTTACTGCAAAAATCCATTGAAAAATAACTGACCGGATTCAAATCCGATTTTTTCCGGCCGGTTTTTTTCTGCGGCAAACAAAATTTTTTGTGAATAATTCAGGCTATATAGTCCGAATATTTATTATTTTTTTTTCATTAAGGAGGTGCGGAAGAATATGAGTTCCCTTTAATCAGAGCCTTTAAAAAATATCTCAAAAAAACAGCCACATTGCAGAACAGCCGGTCCGTGCAGGAAAACCCCGCACTTCTCCCGGCAATCTTTTTATCAAAAGCTGCGGATTTCAAGAAAATAATTTCTGAAAATCTGTATATAAAAGGAGATTTTTTTATGACGAAACAATATAAAAGCATTCAGACAAAACTTATTCACGCCGGCGAACCCAGACCCCTGATTCAGGGAGCGGTCAGTATGCCGATTTTTCAATCTTCCACGTTTGAATATTCGGGACAGGACAGTTACCATGATCTCAGATACATCCGCCTGAACAATACGCCGAACCATATCGCGCTTCACGAAAAACTGGCAGCGCTGGAAAACGCAGAAGCAGCCCTTGTGACTGCCAGCGGAATGGGGGCGATTTCCACAACGCTTCTGACTTTCCTTTTTCCCGGAGATCATCTGCTGGCTCAGGAATGTCTCTACGGCGGAACGCATGAGATTATTGCCAAAGATTTCTCGGCAATGGGCATTTCATATAATTTTGTGAAAGGAGATGATCCGGATTCATGGAAAAGGAAACTCAGACCCCGCACCAGGGCCATTTATGTGGAAAGTATGACTAACCCCCTGTTGCAGGTAGCAGACCTCAAAGCTGTTGTCGAGTTTGCCAAAGTCAACGGTCTGATTTCCATGATAGACAACACCTTTGCGAGTCCGGTCAATTTCCGTCCCGCAGAATGGGGCTTCGATCTTTCTCTGCACAGTTGCACCAAATATCTCAACGGTCATTCGGATATTGTAGCCGGAGCCGTGATCGGACGCTCGGACCTGATTGAAGACATCCGGCGCAAGCTCAATCATTTCGGGGCATCGCTCGATCCCCATGCCTGCTTTCTGCTTCACCGTGGCGTCAAAACGCTGAGTCTGAGAATGAAGTATCAGAATGAAAGCGCGCTGGAGATTGCAAAATATCTCGAAGAACATTCTTCTGTAGAGAAAGTCAATTATCCGGGACTTGAAAATCATTCCGGATATCAGAGAGCCTGCGAATTGTTTGACGGATTCGGCGGAATGCTCAGTTTCGAACTGAAAGGCGGAGTGAAAGCTGCGGAACGCTTTATGCAGAAAGTCACGCTGCCTATTGTTGCGCCGAGCCTCGGGGGGGTAGAATCGCTCATCACCCGTCCTGCCACGACTTCTCACTCCGGAATGTCTCCTGACGAGCGGGAGGCTTTGGGAATTTCGGACAGCCTGATCCGCGTATCCGTAGGCATAGAAGACACCGAAGACCTGATCGCCGATTTTGATCAGGCATTGAAATAACTCATAGGGTGGGTGAAACCCACCCTGCTTAAAGGAGACGGATAATGAAAAATGACTCTCTGAAAAATGAAAGCCGCCTCATGACCCGGCGGAAGTTTTTGTGGATCACCTCAATGTCTGCAGCAGGTTTTGCAGTCGGATGCGCGATCAATCCGGTCACCGGCGAAAAACAACTCATGCTTGTTTCCGAAGATTCTGAAATTCAGCTTGACAAGCAAAATTCGCCGCATCAGTTTTCCTCGGATTACGGTCTGACTCAGGACAGCGCGTTGAACAGTTATGTCAGTCAGGTAGGCAAAAAATTGCTTTCCCATACGCACCGTCCTCAGATGCCCTACTCTTTCAATGTCGTAAACGCCACATATATCAATGCCTACGCATTTCCGGGCGGAAGTATTGCTACGACTCGGGGGATTCTGCTCAAACTCAAGAATGAAGCAGAACTGGCGTCTCTGCTGGGACATGAACTGGGACATGTCAACGCACGGCATACAGCGCAGCAGATGTCAAAGAGTACGCTGGTTTCCGGTCTGATGAATATCGGACAGGCGTATATCGGTTCGAAGTATTCTCAGTATGCCGACCTTACTGGACAGCTCGGAATGCTGGGCGCGACCATGCTGCTTGCCTCATACAGCAGAGATCATGAACGGCAGGCAGATGAACTGGGAAATCAGTATATGGTGGCGTCAGGCTATAATACCAGCGGTTTTGTGGGCTTGATGGAGATGCTGAATACCCTTTCGAAAAACAAATCCGAGGCAACTGCGGTACTGTTTTCAACTCATCCCATGAGTGATGAGCGGTATCAGACCGCTGTGAGAAACGCTCAGAGCAAATACCGTGTCTCCAATGACTATCCGGTAAACAAAGAACGCTACATGGACAATACCGCAAAACTCCGGGCTGTCAAAGATGCTGTCGAAGATATGGAAAAAGGGGGAAATGCCATGGGCGCGCAGCGATATGATGAGGCTGAGAGCTATCTTCAGAACGCATTGAGACAGGTTCCCGGAGATTATACGGGTCTTGCCATGATGTCCAAATGCCTGATGATGCAGGAAAATTATGCTGATGCTCTTAACTATGCGAACAGAGCCAAACAGGTTTATCCGAGAGAAGGACAGGCTTATCATCTCAGCGGATTTGCCAAAATCAAAAGAAAGCAGTATGACAGCGCGTATCAGGATTTCAGCACCTATCAGAAACTCCTGCCCGGAAATCCCAATGCTGTTTTTTTCAAAGGATTGTCTCTCGAAGGCATGGGACACAAAGCGCAGGCTGCCAATGAATACACTCAGTATCTTCAGGCGGTCAATCAGGGCGAACAGGCAAAATATGCCTATCAGCGGCTGACGGAGTGGGGATATATCAAGACGCAGAAATAATCGCCCGATTTCAGACTTCCGATCCGCCGGGTATGCCGATCCGGCAGGGGTTCGCAGCCGGTGAACCCCTTCAAAACTGCCGTAAAACGCCCAGGCTTAAAATAGACGCAAATCGTTTTATCAGCCGGACGATTTGCAAAATCGTCCTACTATTTATGAAAGAGGAAAGATATGAGAAGAAAGGCGGAACTGGAAATCAGACAGGCTGCCGCAACACTGAGAGATACAGACTGTTACAGGATAGATCAGGTAAGGGAACGCACTGCACTGATCCGAAAAGTTTTCGATAAAACGATACTGGATATGGCAAGAGTCGGAACCGTTTCTCTTGAGAGCAGAAACATCTCGGAAATGAACGAGGCTGAAATCGGGAATTTCATCCGGCATGGAGATACGATATATCTCAGTTTCAGTTTTCTGGACGGCGGAGGAATACCGGAGGACCTGAAACCCAGAACCGTTGATGTCACTTTGCAGGGATTTGACCTCACCGAATGGGCAAGATTCGAATATCTCTGCAAAACCCGGGAAGAAAAAACCGCTGTTGAAAAAATCCGGGAAATGATCCGTGACTACAACCGGCAGTCCGGTTCCGGGCAACATCGCTGAAAAATTGTGTAGGTTGGGTTGAGGCACGAAACCCAAAACATATTATGAGACGAATGCTGTGTCGGGTTTCGTACCTCAGCCTTAAAAGAAAATAAGATACGGATTTATTCGGTAAAGGATACAGTTCTGGTCGGCAAACTTGTAGGGAAACTTCATCAGGGAGAAATAGAAGTCATAGTAGGCGGAAGAGAGCAGCATGTTGATTTTGTTATTATTGATGAAATTACAGCGAGAAATTTTGCAGAGGCATTTTCATTGATTCCAATCGGAACAGTCGGTATATTGAGACTTGCCAAAAAGCAGGGATTAATCGAAAAAATAAAATATTATTTGGATGAATTATGTGCCATATATTTTCGGACATAGCAGAATGGGAAAAACTGAGTTTTTTCAAAAAGCTCAGTTTTTAAAAATGTCGGAAAATTTTTGTCGCGGTACATAAGAAGAAAAGGATTCAGAATTTCTGATAAAATCTGTTCTGAAATTCTGAAAAGAGAGAAAGAAATATGATCCGTCATCCGCTTTGGGATGGTATAATCGTATTGTATTTTCTGTATGCCTTATCATTAAAACTATTTTATTGAGATTGAAAAGGAGAGTACAATGGTAAAAACCGCAATGTCTTTTTTCTCGGTCTTTATTTTTACAGTCATCAGCGTCAGCCCGGCTTTTTCTCAGAGCAGTCCCGGGCTGAAAGATTCCGAGGCAGCACTTGAAGAGGAATTCAAATGGCTCCGGGCAGAGGCGGAAGCCACCCTGTCTATTGCAACGAGAACCGAAATGACCGAGGAAACCGCGCCCTCGATTGTGTCGGTGATTACCGGCGAACAGATACGGAACATGGGCGCAAGAACGATTGTTGACGTATTGAAAACCTTGCCGGGATTCGATCTGACCCATTATGCGGTTCTGCCCACGCATAAAATATCGGTACGCGGAATGAGTTCGACCAATTCCAATGAAAAGGTCAGGATCATGATAAACGGACACTGTATGAAAGATTTCTATTGGGAAGTGTTCGGACCGCATTTCGACGCTCTGCCGCTTGCCAATATCAGAAAAATCGAAATCATCCGGGGACCCGGTTCCGCGCTCTACGGAACAGATGCTTTTCTGGGAGTGATCAATATCATTACCGAACAGGGCGGAGACAGACCTTCGGAAGTGTCTGTGGAAAGCGGAACCTGCAACACACTGAAGCCTTACGGCGAATTGTCTTACAGAAAGAAGGACTTCAAAGCCTATCTCTACGCAGATTATTACAGCACAGACGGATATGATGGAAATGTAGAAGCAGATTATGCAACAAGATTTTTCGGGCAGGACTACAGCGCTGCCCCGGGAAAACTGAACAGCAAAGACAGACATTACGCGTTTCAGGCAGATATCCGTTACAAAGACCTTTATTTTTCAGGATTTTTCAGCAGGTCGGACACGGACTATCCCGCGGGATTCTACTACGCATTGGCAGATGAAAATGATGTAAAAACATGGTACGGCTACGCTGAGACAGGGTACCGCCTCCCGGTCGGCGACACGGGACATCTGGGAATAAAAGTCTATCATGACCGTGCCGACGTAAACACGACGATAGAAATATTATCGGAACAGACCGCACAGATGCCGGGCATGTATGAGGGCTTTCCCGCGGATGAAGGAGTTTATGAGGGAGTCAGGAGCTGTCATGCGATATCAGGTGCGGAACTTACGGCTGACAGCAGCATCTGTTCCGGCATACAGCTTGCAGGCGGAATGTCTTACGAGTATATCAGGCATTACGGCATAAAACATTATGCGAACTATAATCTCACGGGACAGCCCGTTGAACTCGGAGGAATACGCTATGAGGCTTTTCCGCCTTTTCAATATTTTTCCGGGGGAATAACTGATCTGTCTGAGAAAGGAATCTGGATTACAGATAAAGACCGGGAGATTGCCGCGTTTTACACAGAAGGCATTTTCGATCTGAAGCAGCTCTTCTCTTTGAACAAAGGAGTCGAAAATCTGTCTGTGACTCTGGGCGGGAGATATGACCGTTATGACGATATCGGGTCTTCAACGAATCCCAGCCTCGGAATTGTCTATGCGCCGACAAAGAAATTCTGGTTCAAAGCCCTTTACGGAGAGGCATTCCGTGCGCCCGATTTTTCGGAAATCTATCTTGAAAACTATAGCGATCAGGAGAAGGCGCCGAGCCTGAAGCCGGAAAAAATCGCCACAACGGAATGTCTTATCGGATATCACTTCACCCCGGATATCAGCGCCAGCCTGACCGGTTTTCATGTCAGAGGCAGCGATCTGATCGCGTATCGCGCTTCGGGAATAACCGCGCTCCTTACAAACATAGGAAAAATGAAGTCTTACGGTGCGGAAGCCGAGTTGAAAGCATCCTTCGGCAAATTTCAGTATGCTTACCTTAATTTCACATGGCAGAAGGTAAAAGATACGACACATGCAGAGATTGAAGGAACAACCGAACGGCAGGAAGATTTCAATCCCGGAGGCATTCCTGAATTCTACGGAAATATCGGCATGAATTACGACTTTTTCAACGAGCATGTCATTGCCGGTCTTTCTCTGAATTATACGGGGGAAAGAAAGCGGAGTGAGAAAAAATCATTGAAAGGCGAGAATTTGGTACAGACGGATCAGAGGGATCCGGTAAAGGAGTTATATCTGTTCAACGCATCGCTCACATTCAGGAATTTTTTCAAAGGGATGGAAATACAGATCAGCGGATTCAATCTGTTCAATGCAGACCACAGAAGTCCTGCGCCGCGCAGTCTGGCAAATGATATGCCGGAGGCGGGCAGAACATTTACAGGCAGAATTTCATATTCGTTCTGACCGGATCCGGAGGAGTGCAAAAATTGTATTTTTGCACTCCGGATTCTGAATGTCCGGCAAAACTGAAAGGAGATTACAATGGTAAAAATTGCAATGTCTTTAATGTCTTTTTTCTCGGTCTTTATTTTTACAGTCATCACTGTCAGCCCGGCTTTTTCTCAGAATAACATCAGACTGAAAGATTCCGAGGCAGCACTTGAAGAGGAATTCAAATGGCTCCGGGCAGAGGCGGAAGCCACCCTGTCTATTGCAACGAGAACCGAAATGACCGAGGAAACCGCGCCCTCGATTGT
>DYRK01000119.1 GCA_020718785.1 Desulfatirhabdium butyrativorans
CGAAGCCCCGGCTTCGGGCCGTCTTCCGTCACGGGAAGCCGGGGCTTCCCCGGCAGGTGCGTTCCCAAGCCGGGGCTTGGGAACGAGAAAAAAGTCTTGAATTTATGCAGGGTTTTCCTCGTTTCCTCGTTCCCAAGCCCCGGCTTCGGGCCGTCTTCCGTCACGGGAAGCCGGGGCTTCCCCGGCAGGTGCGTTCCCAGGCCGGGGCTTGGGAACGAGAAAAGACTTGGTATTGAAACCGGATCGGATTATAAATACGGATAATGAAATATGTCAATGGGGTAAAAGGAATATCCGTATTTTTATTTTACTGCTGGGCATCATGAATTGCAACTTCTTCAAAGGTCTTTATTTCAATCAGAATACGCGTGGCAGCGTCAATCAGTTCCATAGCCAGCGCGGCGCCCGTGCCTTCTCCCAGCCTCATCCCCAGATTCAGCAGAGGTTCCAGTTTCAGATGCTCAAGCATATAGGCATGGCCTGCTTCCACGGATTTGTGGCTTGCAAAAAGATATTTCCGTGCTGCCGGAGCAAGTTCGCAGGCAATCAGCGCGCCCGCGGTTGAAATAAAACCGTCGCACACCGCGGGAATGCCGCAGGCTGCGGCTCCGATCACCAGCCCCGCGATGCCGCCGATTTCAAAGCCCCCGACTTTTGCCAGGACATCAAGGGGATCCTTCGGATCCGGTCGGTTCAGAGCCAGCCCTTTTTCAATAGCCGATATTTTTTTTCTGAGTCCCTCGTCGTCCACACCGGTTCCTCTTCCGGTGATCTGAGAAACCGGAAGCCCCGAATAAACGGCAATAATCGCCGAAGACGGCGTGGTGTTTCCGATGCCCATGTCGCCGGTGCCGAGCAGATGCAGGGGTTCATCTGTCAGAAGCTCCCTAACGATCTCGATCCCGGCTTCGATGCTTTTCCGGGCTTCTTCGCGTGTCATTGCCGGACCTTTGGCAAAATTGGATGTGCCTTTGCGGACTTTTTTATGAAAAATGGGAAGTTCAGGGTCAAAATCTCCGTTCACTCCGATATCCGCGACCATGACCCTTGCGCCGGCATGACGGGCAAGGACATTGATTGACGCGCCGCCGTGTACAAAATTATACACCATCTGCGGGGTCACTTCCGAGGGAAAGAGGCTGACGCCCTCTTCGCAAATCCCGTGATCTCCGGCACAGGTGACAATCACTTTGTTTTTAAGCCTTACATCAAGGGTGTTGAAGATGCCCGCAAGCCTTGCGCCCACATCTTCAAGTATTCCCAGACTCCCGGCAGGACGTGCCTGATTCCGCAGGCGTTCTTTGGCTGCCTCATAAAATCTGCATTGCGGTTCCTGAATATTTTCAATGGTTTTTTCCAGAAGACCCATTTGTTTTCCTTCCTTTTTCGGTAATTCTGCATGATATGAAATATTCCGGTTCGGAACATAAATATTATGCTTGCAAATTTTTGCGGGCTTGTCAATATTGACGATATGACAATCTTCGACAGGCATGGCTTATTTTAATCACATTCTGAGATATACCGCAATCTGCGCTTTTTTCTGTTTCTGTCATTCCGGCCGGAGTTAGGAATCTGTAAAGGATTTTCTCCCTGCGGTCGAAATGACATAAAATGCGGTTTATGATGACGGACGGAAATATGTTTTGGCTTTGAAGTATTCCTCATCCCCCGCTTGTCTCAGAGCCGCTAATATATGTCAGGGACAATATTTTTTGTGCTTGACATTTTTTATCCCGACTGATAAAAGTTGAAAATCAGTTAGTTAAAAATGGAAGAAAATTTCAGATGATAAGCAGCTAAAATGAAAATCGAAAGCATAGCCATAAAAAATTTTGGAGTGTTTAAAGAGGTCACAGTAAAAAATCTGCCGAAAATGGCGGTTTTCCTCGGAACTAACGGTTCAGGCAAAAGCACCTTTTTTGATGTATTCGGTTTTCTCAGTGACGCACTTCAGCATAATGTAACGGTTGCCGTCAACCGGAGAGGCGGTTTTTCCGAAGTCATCAGCCGGGAGTCAAAAGCGGGCGATCTGATTACATTTGAAATCAAATTCAGAAGTCCTCAGCCGGACAGCGATTATGCGCCTTTGGTCACTTATCTCCTGGAGATAGGCCGCGAAAACGGAAAAATCGTAATCAACAGAGAAATATTGAAATACAGGAGAGGACAGAAAAGCGGCCAGCCCTGGAAATTTCTGAATTTCAGCAGAGGCGAAGGCTATGCGGTTACAAATGAGTCAGAATACGGCAAAAAAGGCGTGAAAGAAGAAAGAGATTTTCAAAAAGTATCCAGCCCGGATATTCTTGCAATAAAAGGCTTGGGGCAGTTTGAAAAATTTAAAGTTATCAGTTCGTTCAGAGCAATGCTGGAAAAATGGTATGTGTCGGATTTTAAAATAGAATATGGCAGAAACATATCGGACACAGGGATTGCCAATCATCTGTCCGTAACCGGCGACAATCTGGCTCAGGTCAGCAAATATATCTATGATGAGCACAGAGAGATTTTTGACAATATTTTGGAAAAACTGCCGAAAAGGATTCCGGGGATCAGCAAAGTCGAGGCGGCAGAAACTGAAGACGGCAGAATTATCCTCAGATTTCAGGATCGGAATTTCAAAGACCCTTTTATCGCGAGGTATGTTTCGGACGGCACGATCAAAATGTTTGCTTACATGATCCTGCTGCATGACCCTGAACCGCATCCTTTGTTATGTATAGAAGAACCGGAAAACTTTTTACATCCGGATTTGCTGCTTCAACTCTGTGAAGAAATCCGTGAATACGCTCAGAGGGGCGGACAGGTCTTTATTTCAACGCATTCTCCGGATTTTGTGAACGGTTTGGACGTGGATGAATTATTTTTCCTCATCAAAGAAAAAGGATTTTCTGTAATCAAAGCTGCATCGGATGACAGGATGGTGAAAGACTTGGCAAAAGAAAACCAACTGGGCTGGCTGTGGCGGAACCATTATATCAAAGGGGCAAATTTATCATAATGCTGACACTGCATATTTTCACGGAAGAACGTTCTGCAAAAAATGTTTTTGACGAGATATTGCCCAAAATTTTACCGGATAATGTCAGTTACAATGTCTATCCGCATCAGGGCAAACAGGACTTGGAAAAGGCTTTGAAAACAACGGTGCCGACAATCAGTCGGTTCCCCGGGGCAAGAATACTCATCATCAGAGATCAGGATAATGAAGACTGCAAAACCGTTAAAGAACGGATTCGCGAATTCATCGGGGAGCGTTGCAGTTCCCCGCCTTTAATCAGAATTGCCTGTCATAAATTGGAATCGTGGTTTTTAGGAGACCTGAATGCAGTGAGCCAGGCATATACGAAAGTCAGACCGGAAAAATATCAGAATAAAAAACAATTCAGAAATGTGGACAGCATCGCACATCCGGACAGAATTTTACTTTCCATCATTCCTGAGTATAAAGACAGACTGCCGAAATTGGAAGTTTCCGAAAGGATTTCCATGTGTTTGGAGATAACGGGCAATCGCTCGGCAAGTTTCAACTGTATGATTATGGGAATAAGGAATCTGATTAAATGATAAAATATATCACCATGAAAGGAGAACGGCTATGACCCGTTTTTTGACAAAAGCAGCCCGTCTTTTTACGCTTGTTTCGGCATGTTGCTTTGTATTTGCCGGATGTACGGCATCCACCCGGAATATTTCCGCGGATCAGGAAATGCACTATGATGAAGCTTATGACTTCTCGGATAAAAAGAAGATCGTGGACGCGCTGGTCAGCCCTTTGCTGGGGGAATCTCCGCTGGCAGAGACAGCAGAACGCCCTGTGATTGCGGTTTACGGCATTGCCAATGAGACTTCGGAACATATCAATACCGGCGGCATAACAGATGCTATCCGTGAAGCCCTTTTCAAAGCCGGAAAATTCAGATTTGTCAGCGAAACCCAGCGCGAAAACATTGCCAATGAAACCGCATATCAGTATGGCGGCAATGTGGCTCCGCAGATGAGGGTGGAAAAGGCGCGTCAGGCAGGAGCAAATTATATTCTGAGCGGAACTTTGCGCTCCATTGAAAAAGAAGAACCGAAACAGATCCGTCTCACCAAAAAATCGCTGAGATATTACAGCCTCAATCTTGAACTGACCGATATCAAAAGCGGTCTGATTGCCTGGGCAGACAGTGTCGAAATCGCAAGAGAGGCTTCAAAGCCTATTATCGGATGGTAGCAGAAAAAAACGGCAGTCCTTTGATTCCAGGACTTACGCATTTGAATTTATTTTCCTGATTAATCGGCGTTTATTTGCGTCCGTCAGCGGTTAAAAATCATGCAATTGCGTAACTCATGGATTCTATGATTTTATTCACGTAAATCGCCCCGGCTTAAAACAGACGCAAGCCGTTTTGTGTCTGTTTCGGCAAACAGTCTGAAAAAATTGTCCGGCAGGGGCATGTCGCCGACATGCCCCTGCGATTCTGTTTCCACAAAAACGAAGCGGAGACTGATATGCAAGAGTCAAAGTTGAAAACACGGCTAAGATTCTGTCTGGCTTTGACAGGGCTGGTGTTTGCCTTTTTTTATATAACAGGCTGTACCTCCGGTCCCCTCAGAGATGCCCGGAAAGCATTCTACAGCAACCGCCCTTTGGAAGCCGTGGATGCTCTGGCGCAGATCAACGACCTCTCTTATCGGGACAATCTCCTGCTTTTTATGGAAAAAGGGCTGATTTTTCACCATGTCGGACGATATGAGGACAGCATTGCCGAGCTTCTCAAAGCTTCGAAACTCATGGAACAGCAGGAGATTATCAGCCTCAGCCAGCAGACCGCATCTCTTGTTACTAACGACTGGATCACGGCATATAAAGGCGAGTACAGCGAAAGGCTCTGGGTTCATACTTGGCTGATGATGAATTTTCTGCTGGTTTCCAAATACGAATCCGCGCTGGTAGAGGCAAAACAGGCTCTCAAACTCTTTGAAAAATATCCGCAGGCACTTGCGGGTGATGACTTTACCCGTGGATTGATCGCACTTTGCTATGAAAATACGGGTTATTTCAATGACGCGTATATCGAGTATAAAAAATTGGCAGAATCTCTCGGTGATTCTTCGGCAATCAAGCCGGACCTTTATCGGACTGCCATGAAATCCGGGCTTGCAGCCGAAGCCGGAAAGTATAAAAAATATGCCTCTGAAGATAAATCTGATCCGGGGTCCGCGGAATTGATTCTGTTTGTGGGCATGGGAGAAGCACCCAAGAAAATTTCCGGCAATATTCTTATTCCTCCTTCTGTCCGATTTTCTTTTCCTCAATATGAGGAAAGACTGATCCGAGGAACAGAAGTCATTCTAATGCCGGAAAATGCCTACAAATCTCTTTCCCCGCGCTCTTCTGTCAGCACAAGTCTTGACAGGGTGGCAAGGAACTCGCTTCAGTACAGAGGCTCGCAGATTATTGCCAAAGAAACCGCAAGGGCTGCGATCAAAGAATCACTGGCACGGGCAGCGGAGCGCAAAAATAAAAACACCGGCTGGGTAGTATTACTGCGTGCAGTGCTGCTGGTAATGGAGGAACCCGATACACGATGCTGGCAGACTCTTCCGGCAACGCTGAAACTGCTCAGATTCCCCCTTAATCCCGGAACCCATCGCTTAAAAGCGGTCATTCGCAGGGAAGGCGGAGAGTATGCTGAAGAAATTATTCTTCCGGAATTAAAACTTTCTCCGGGTCAGCGTGTGTATCGTTCCATACGAGTGACGCCCTGATATCTCTTCGTGAGAAATAACTCGGCTATTACAGGTCCGAGTGACGGGGGTCTTTATGTTTGGCTGATAAAATCGGCGTGTTGACGATCAGGGCTGAAAAATCATCGGACCGCCGGATATCCAATTTGAAGGCATCATGGTCAATTTCGAAATAACGGGAAATCACTTCCACAATATCGCGGTGCAGGGCATTCAAAATATCATCGGAAACTTCCAATTTGTCATATATCAGTGCAAATTTGAGCCTTTTTTTTGCCACCTCCCTGCTGTCGCTTTTATTGCTGCCCATAACTTTTTTCAAAAAATCATTGAACATTATGGCCTCCTTATTTCCCAAGCCCTAATCTGGTGCCGAGTTTTTTCCAGAAACGGGACTGAGACTGCGGAACCTCTATGGGAAGATCGGCCATACCGTTGATTCGCAGAGCAATTCTTCGAAATGCCTCGCCTGCGAGAGATTTTTTCTGCAAAACCAGCGGCATTCCCGTATTCGTACAGACCACGACCTGATCATCCATAGGAACAAGTCCGATCAGTTCTATGGATAAGACATCCACCACATCGCTATGATTGAGCATATCCCCCCGCTCCACCATTTCGGGAACAATCCGGTTGACTACTAACTTGGGCGTGATGGAACGTGCATAAAGAAGGCCGATAACCCGGTCTGCATCCCTTACCGAAGAAACTTCGGGCGCGCAGATTACAATGGCTTCGTCTGCGGCAGCCACCGAATTTTCAAAGCCCCGCTCGATACCCGCAGGACAGTCCATCAGCACATAATCGAATTCTTTGCTGATGATCTCGCGGAATCCTACCATTTCTTCAGGCGAAAGCACATTTTTGTTATCGCTCTGTGAAGCCGGAATCAGATAAAGATTTTCTATGCGCCGGTCTTTGATCGCAGCCTGTTTGATCTTGCATTTTCCTTTGACTGCATCCACCACATTGTAGATAATCCGGTTTTCCAGCCCCATGACTACATCCAGATTTCTTAGACCGATATCCATGTCAATAACTACAACGCGCTTTCCTTCCATGGCAAGGGCTGCTCCGATAGAGGCGGTGGCTGTGGTCTTGCCCACGCCGCCTTTGCCCGAAGTGATCACAATAATTCTACCGTCCAATATGCACCTCGTATAAGGGGTCAGAGGTAAGAGGTGAGGGGTCAGAGGTATCACCCCTGACCTCTCACCCCTGACCTCTGACCTTATCTTTTTTATCTCACCTGCGGCCAGGTCAGACGTCCGAATGGGTCCGCATCCAGATAATCTTCTACGACAATGGCTCCGTTTTCCATATATGCGAATTCCGGCACTTTTCTCGGAGACGGCGGAAGTCCCGCGGCCATAACTCCGCCGATCTGTATCTGGGTAGGCTGAAAATCAAGAGCCAGTATGATGACATCCTGATTATCCGGCTGACCTGCCGCGGCAATGCCGCGCAGCCTTCCCATGACCAGAATATCCCCTCCTGCCGAAATCACCGCGCCCGGGTTCACATCTCCCATAATCAGAAGATGTTTTCTTGCCGTAACATTCTGACCGGATCGGACCCGTCCTGCCAGCATGAGAACGTCGCTGCGATAATTATGCCATGAACTTTCCATATCCTGCCTGCGGGCCTGTTCCTCGGAAACAAGCCGTTTTCTGGGCGGTTCCAGAACCGACCCCACGCCGAAAGTGTTTTTCAGAAATTTTCCGAGATGTTCGATCAGATCTCCGTGACTGTCCTGCTCCCCGGTATCGAGAATCACCCGTGCATTGACTGCCAGATGTTTCATCCGGGTAAAAAGCCGGTCCAGTTCTTTCTGCAACTGTTCCGGGGGACGGGCCGGATCCAGAGTGACATACAAACTGTCCCCCAGACCTTTCAGCCTGACCGAGGCCTTTTCCTGATTTGCCTTTTCTTCCATCTGCTGTCTGATTTTTCGGGGTGACGACATTCCCCTGCTCTTTTATTCCGCCTGTCTGTTTTAATGAAAAATCCAGAATCAGATTTCAGAATATAAGAAAAATACTGTAATGTCAATATGTCAATACACTGATCAGAAAAAAACTTGAAATCCGTATTATCCGCGGGCAGACAGAAAAATCAAGGCAGGTGAAAGATGTATTTCAGGGGGGCAAATCGGGAAGTCCGCAGTTCCGCGTTCGACAGGCGGAGATGCAAATTTATATTTTCAAAAAAAATACTTGACAAAAATTATAATTTTTGCTTTTAATAAAAAATATACGCAAGAATCAGGGGGAAATATTTTTATGACGCTTGACGAATTTTGCAAAGACTCTTGGATTGAAGTGAAAGACAGTGAAAAAACATACCGGAAAAGCAGGCATTGTTATGAAAAAGAAATTGATCTTTATCGGGCAATTGCACGCTGGCAGTTCGATCAGGTTGAAAAAAGACTGCACAGAATTGAAAGCGCGGGAGATGAGCATAAGGAAATTAGAAAAGCTGTCTGTTACTTAAAAAATTCAACTGCTGAAACGCTCAACATATCTGAACACGGAATCGGAGTTTCAGCTTTATGAAAATTATGATCATCGGCGGCGACGGATATTGCGGATGGGCCACCGCGTTGTATCTTTCCCGTCAGAGATACGAAGTCGGGATTACAGACAGTCTGGTGCGCCGCTACTGGGATATGCAGCTTAAAATCGAATCGCTTACCCCGATAGCTCCTGTTCATCGGCGTCTTGACTGCTGGCAGGCGATTACCGGCAGGCATATTGATCTGTTTATCGGAGATATTACAGATAACGCATTTCTCATTCAGACCTTATGCCGATTCGAGCCGGAAGCCCTCGTCCATTTCGGCGAACAACGTTCCGCGCCTTTTTCGATGATTGACCGGGAACACGCTGTACTGACCCAGGTCAACAATTTGGTGGGAACCCTCAATATTCTTTATGCCATGAAGACCTGTTTCCCGGAGTGTCATTTGGTCAAACTGGGAACAATGGGAGAATACGGAACCCCCGATATTGATATTGAAGAGGGCTATATCACCATTGAACACAAGGGGAGGAAAGATACGCTCCCGTATCCCAAGCAGCCCGGAAGTTTTTATCATTTAAGCAAGGTGCATGACAGCCATAACATTCATTTTGCCTGTAAAACATGGGGACTTCGCGCGACGGATCTCAACCAGGGCGTGGTATATGGGGTGAGAACCGATGAAACCGATATGGACGAACGCCTGATCAACCGGCTGGATTATGACGGGGTTTTCGGAACCGTGCTGAACCGCTTCTGTGTTCAGGCAGCCGTGGGCTATCCGCTGACCGTTTACGGAAAGGGCGGTCAGACCCGCGGATTTCTGAATATCCGCGATACCGTGCGATGTGTGGAACTGGCTATAAAAAATCCGGCGCAGGAAGGGAAATTCCGGGTGTTCAATCAGTTTACCGAATTGTTCAACGTCAGAGATTTGGCTGTGACGGTTCAGAAGAAAGGGAAAGAAATCGGGCTGGATGTGAGCATCCGGAATACGGACAATCCCCGGGTGGAAAAAGAAACCCATTACTACAAAGCAAAGAATACCTGTCTGCTGGATCTCGGACTGGAGCCTCATTATCTGTCCGACACGGTTCTGGATTCCCTGCTCGGTGTTGCCGCCAAGTATAAACACCGTATAGATAAGGAACAAATTCTGCCCCAAGTTTCATGGCGGAGATGATCATATAATTGACAATTTTCAATGCTAAAGGCTCAATTATGGACGCTCATAACACGAGTTTTCTCCCGGAAGATGTCTTTCTGGTTTCCTACCCCAAATCAGGAAATACATGGATGCGCTTTCTCATCGGAAATTATCTGACAGGAAACCGTTGCGATTTCACCAATTACCATCTGATTATCCCGGATATTCATTTCAACCCCGGACAGATCGCCGCACTCCCTTATCGTCCGAGGCTTGTCAAAAGCCATTTTCCGTTTACGCCCGCTTATCGGAAAGTCGTGTATATTGTCAGAGACGGCCGGGATGTCGCGCTCTCGTATTATTTCAAATTTATCAAGCAGCGTCAGATCAGGCCGGAAACCCGCTTTCAGGATTTTCTCGAAGTCTTTAACAGGGGCGGGTTGGAAGGCTTTCCCTCCTGGAGCAGCCATATTCAATCCTGGCTGGACGATCCGCCGGAGAAATTTCTTTTGGTTCGCTATGAAGACATGAAGACAGATACCCTGTCCGAACTGATTCGGGTTCTGGAATTTTCCGGCTTTCCCGTCAATCGCGGGGCCGCGGCAGCCGCTGCGGAGGCATCGGATTTCCGGCGGATGCAGGAAATGGAAAAAAAACAATATCATCTTGTACCCCAGCTTGCCCATTCCGACCCCAATATCCCTTCGGTACGCAAAGGGACAATCGGAGAGTCAAAAGCATATTTCAGCGATGCGATCACGGCAAAGTTTATCCGAATACATGGTCACGCGCTCGAGCGGCTGGGCTATCTTCCGAAACTCCCTGTGCCGGTATCCGATTTCGGAGCAAACCGACAACACATTATTCTGACGGGCATTCCCAGATCCGGCACCACACTGGCCTGCCGTCTGTTAAACAAAGCAGAAAATATCGTTGCATTAAATGAACCCGTTGATTTCGGGGATCCGAATATTCAGTCTCAACTGCGCTTTGACAACCATGACAGGATTTGCGATGCTGCAGAGCGTTTTTTCAAAGATATGAGAAATCTGATCCTCACTCAGAAACTCGCCCTGTCCAATCAGGTGCAGGGGCTGGCAACAGATAACAACTTTGCCGAATATTACGCAGACGACGGTCTCAGAAAGAATCTTTCTTCAAGAGCTTATATCCGCATTGAAAAACCCTTGTCCGACGATTTTCTGCTGGTGATCAATAACAACGCGATGTTTACCGGAATTCTGGAAAGTCTGATCCCAAGATTTCCGATTTATGCACTGATACGAAATCCTTTGGCAGTGCTGGCCTCATGGAACAGTGTGGATTTCGATCTCAGATACGGCCGCTCGCCTGCCGAACGCGTGGACATGGGGCTGGCAGAGAGATTGAAAAAAATAAGCGATGTAACGGAGAGACAACTCTGCCTTCTCTCCTGGTTTTTTGAGAAATATCTGAAACTTGTTCCTAAAAAATTCATACTCCCTTATGAATCTCTTGTCGGGTCAGGAGGAAACGCATTAAGCCTTATCACACCCGGTGCGGCAAATCTTCATGAGCCTTTGGAAAGCAGAAATCTCAACAGATTATACAACCGGGAACAGATGCTGAGGCTGGGAGAAAAACTGTTGAAAAGCGAGGGGACCTACTGGGAATTTTATTCCAGACAACATGTCGAATCTTTGATGAATGCCTGCGACAGTTCCGACCGCCTGCAAGCATCCTCTGCCTCTGCAAACATAAAGGAAATCCGCCCCTCGGTTCAGATTCGGTTTTCTCCGTCAATGATTCACGATATCCCGGAAATTATGCCCAAACCTGAGAACCTTTATCATTGCTGTATTCAGAAGACAGGAAGCCAGTGGATCAGAAGTATATTCTCGGATCCGGCAACAGTCAGATATTCGGGACTTACTCCTTACCATTATCAGAATTCGGCACCCGGGGCTTTTCGCGGCAAACTGACAGAAAGGTTTATTACAGAAGCCCTTCCGAAGCATACCTTTGTCAGTCCGCTTTATTTCGGCTTCGAGAATTTTATTGCTATGCCCAAGCCCGAACATTATAAAGCTTTTTTCATAATGAGAGACCCGAGAGATATTGTAATTTCCTGGTACTTTTCAATGAAATATTCGCATCCTCCCGGGGGAAAAGTTCCGGAACGCAGAGAAATATTAAGACAACTGCCGCTGTCTGAGGGAATTATCAGGGGGATTGAATTTCTGAACGAAAGAGGACATTTTGCCGCCTTGCGTTCATGGGCGGATGCGCCGAAAAAGGACCCGAATGTTCTCCTGCTCCGATACGAAGACCTGATCATTTCGGATAATCTTCCGATCTTCAAAAAACTGTTCTCCCATTGCGACATTCAAATGCCGGAAGATGAGCTTCGTCAGTTACTGCAAAAATACAGCTTTGAGCGGTTAAGCGGCGGACGGATGCCGGGCCAGGAAGATCAGATGTCACATTATCGCAAGGGAATTTCAGGCGACTGGAAGAATTACTTTAATGAAGAAATCAGCAGAAAATTCAATGAGATCGCAGGGGATCTGCTTTCCTGTCCGGGATATGAAGAACAGGTCGCAGGTGACAGGTCGCAAGTGACAGATCACAGCTTTCAGGTAAATAGCATCCGGCAACCCGCAATCTCTGCGAAATACTAAACAGCGGAAACAGTGCCGATGCCCTGAAACGGTTTGAAGAAGAAATTTTCCGCAGACCTGAGATGCCCGAGATGAACTATGGCAAAGGGGTTGCGCTTGCCCGGCTCGGACGCACAGCCGAAGCGATTGAAACTCTGAAAAGTCTGTCAGATATCCGGCCGGAACATAGAAAAGCCCGTCTGCTGCGTCATCAACTCGTTCAGGATAAACAGCATCCGGTACCCGGTTCCCGGCGCACGGGGCCTGTCCGAATACTTCATCTCATTCACAGTCTGTCTCCGGTGGGCGGGGCTGTGCGTTCCATGATTGCAACGGCCAAACACCTGTCACACAAGGATTTTACACAGGCAGCAGTCTCTTTGACCAATGTGGAACCCGAAGCGCTGAGACTGGCTAAAGAAGCAAAGATGGCCAGAGCGCTGAAAAATCCGACCCGGGAAATGCTGATCAGCGAAATCGCTAATGCCGATATTGTCCATGTCCATTTCTGGAATATGCCGAATATGTACGCGCTGTTCCGCTCAGACCTTCCGGCCATGCGCCTGCTGATCAAATTCAATATCGGAGGAATCCATCCGCCTCATGTTATTACGAAGGAATTGACGGATTATGCGGATTTCCTGCTGACCACCAGTCCTCACGCATATAACATACCGGTATTTCAAAATCTGCCGGAAGATGTCAGACATAAAAAAACAGGAATGATTTACGGAGCAACAGATTTTGACCGGCTTGCAGGTTTCAAACCTAAGCCGCATAATACCTTCAATGTTGGATATATCGGGACAATTGATTTTATCAAAATGCACCCGAATTATATCTCCATGAGCGCAAAGATCGCTATTCCGAATGTACGCTTTATTGTGTGCGGAGAAGGAAACGCGTCTGAGACAATCAG
>DYRK01000737.1 GCA_020718785.1 Desulfatirhabdium butyrativorans
CCGGGTTCACGGTGCGGGAGACTTCGAGTTCCGGACATTCAATCATCCCGGTTATATGGAAAGTATCCTCGATACTCAGAAGGGTTTCCCGAATTATCCGTCCACATTCTATCTGGGAGGGATAGTTGACGAATTTATGGCTGATCTGCTTATTCGGAATTGGAAAGAAGAATCTGCTTCGGATTCTGTCCGCGAATCCGCGGCAATGTTTTTGTTAGGATCCGCGATGATTTTTATTGCAAGGTTTGTCCAAAAAAGGACAAAATAAAAGGAATAAAAGTTAAGGGACGGCATCAGCCGTCCCCCGTAAATATGGATAAGCCGTTTTTTTGCGACTTTTTTACAACTCCGTACCCAGTTTTTCTTCACCTGTTTTAAAGGATGGATAAGGTTTCGGCTGAAAAGAAACCGTTTTCCGTCCGCTTTTTTCTTCTTCTTCTTTTAATGTGCTGAATATTGCCCGAATGTCGTAATTATACTTTCGGGCATGTTCTTCCCGGATTGCTCTGATTTCTTCAACAACAGAGTCTCTCCGCATAGCTATTCTCCTATTATTCTTGCCACCGTCATAATTTGCGCTTTCCGAATTTTCAGCAAAACGGTTTTGCAAACCGTTTTGCGGATAAAACGGCTTGCAAAGCCGTTTTACAGAAGCGCAGATTATGCCGGCGGGCAGTATAATTCTTCAGGCGTGCAGATAACAGGAAGTTCGCAGCCGTTATTATGACAGACCTCGGCAATAAGATCCCGCCTTTCGGGTTTCAGAAGGCAGAATAAACGGTTTGCAAAACCGTTTACGGCTTTGCAAATTTTTAGTAAAACGATTTTGCAAATCGTTTTTATAAAGGGTTTCAGAAGGAAGGCAGAATAAACGGTTTGCAAAACCGTTTTACGGCAAAAAAAGGGGAATGCAGAAAAAATTCTGCATTCCCCTTTGATTTTTTATGTGGCTGAGGGACTAGGATTCGAACCTAGGTTAACGGGGCCAGAACCCGTCGTCCTGCCGCTAGACGATCCCTCAGTGAAATTATGGAGTGTTTAATATCCGAGCCTGAAAAAAAAGTCAAGCATTTTCTTTTCGTCTTTCGATAAATTCCATCGCTTTTCTGATCCGTGACAAGACGCGCTCCCTGCCGATGATTTCGATAATTTCAAAAATTCCGGGGCTTGCGGTCTTTCCGGTCAGAGCAACCCGCACCGGCTGCGCGATTTTTCCCAGTTTGAGATTCGTCTGTTCCATCACCTTTTTAAAGGCATCCTCAAGGGCTTTTTCGCTGAACTCTCCCAGCGATTCGAGTTCTTTGATCAATGCCTTGAGAGGATCAAGAGACGCGGCTTTCAGAAATTTTTTTGCCGCTTCCTCTTCATAAACCACAGTATCTTCAAAATAAAACCGTGCATCCGCTGCCATCTCTTTAAGGGTTTTGCTGCGGATATTCAGAGTTTTGATTACAGCCTCGATATAAGCCGTGTCGCGGATATCATATCCTTCTGCTTTTAAAAAAGGTATCAGAGAACTGACCAATTTTGCAGGCGGCGCGGCTTTGATATGATCGCCGTTCAGAGCCTGAAGCTTTTCCATATCGAACACGCCCGCGGATTTTCCGATGTTTTCAAGGCTGAATTTTTCTATGAGTTCCTCGCGGGTGAAAAATTCCTGATCTCCGTAAGACCATCCCAGACGGACCAGATAATTTATCATGGCTTCGGGAAGATAGCCCATATCGCGGTATGCCGTGACCGAAGTCGCGCCGTGCCGCTTGCTCAGGCGGGTCCGGTCATTTCCCAGAACCATCGGCACATGCCCGAAAGTCGGAAGCGGATGCCCCAGTGCTTTATACAGCAATATCTGTTTCGGGGTATTGCTCACATGGTCATCCCCGCGGATCACCGTATTGATCCCCATAGTGATATCGTCCACGACCACAGCCAGATTGTAAATAGGAAGGCCGTCGCTCCGCTGAATAATAAAATCATCCAGTTCGGAATTCTGAAACACGATGCTGCCTTTTACAACATCCTCAATGACCGTAGTTCCCATAAACGGGGCTTTGAAGCGGACAACGGTGTTTTCGCCTTTGGACAGTCCTTTGTCCCGGCAGGTTCCGTCATATTTCGGATTTCTGCCCGCGGCTGCAGCCTCTGCCCGCATGGCTTCCAATTTTTCTGCGGAGCATGAACAGTAATACGCGTTTCCCGAATCAATTATTTTCTGAATATATTCTTCATACACCGGGAACCGCCGAGACTGGAAATAAGGTCCGTCATCCCAGTCAATCCCCAGCCATTCAAGGGCTTCGAAGATGGCGTCCGCCGATGCCTGTGTGGAACGCTGAACATCTGTGTCCTCGATTCTGAGGACAAATTTTCCCCCGGTATGGCGTGCATACAGCCAGTTGAAAAGGGCGGTGCGCGCACCCCCCACATGAAGATAGCCCGTGGGACTGGGCGGAAAACGAGTTATAATTGTATCCATAATTATTTCAATCTTTTATATTGCTGCTTCTGATTTTCAATTGAAACATAGCAGGCGGAGCGCAACGAGACCCACCTTTAAGCCGACTGCGAATAAACCCGCATTAACCGGAATGTTTCAAGTAAAGGAATAATGATAATTCCTGATTAGCATGTAATTCCGAAGAACACAAGGGAAACAATAAAAAATATCAGCATATCGAAAAGTTTACAAATCCGGAGTGCAAAAATTGTATTTTTGCAAAAATGCAGGCTTGCAAAAAACCGCTGCACTT
>DYRK01000738.1 GCA_020718785.1 Desulfatirhabdium butyrativorans
CAGCTTATGGGTTGACACTGAATTATCGTTATTTTTCTGACCATTAACAAGGGATTTTTGTATGGAATATTTGGTGCAAGGCAAAGTTTGATGCTGATGGGGCTTTTTCGTTTTTTGCCCGCGGGTGATAATGGTGTTAGGCGGTTTTTATCAAAATAACACAGGGCTATTTCTTTATGGATTATATTATAAAACATAATATTAGTTATTTGCATCACATGACAAATATACGCAATTTGAATAATATTTTGAATAATGGATTGCTTTCACATGAAGAAGCTCATCGCTATAGAATTATTGTTAATGACATATCGAATCAATCAGTTCAGGCTCGCAGAAGTTCAAGAATTATAGACAATATTCCCTTGCACAGATATGTTTGTTTCTACTTTTCGCCAAGGAATCCGATGCTTTATGCTCTAAAAGATATCCAAGATAAGATTATTTTTATTGGGGTTGATCCTCAGCTACTTCTACATCCAAGCACAATTTTTTCCGACGGAAACGCAGCATCAGATGATACAAGCTTTTATCGAGGAACATCTATGCTTGATAATCTCAATTGGAACATAATAAATGCTGTGTATTGGAACAATTATCCTGATGGACGGCGAATAAAATGTGCTGAAATTTTAGTACCTGCAAGAGTCGATATCAATTCTATTATGAGAATTTTTTGTTATAATGAAGAACAGATCAATATAGTCAACGAGTTGTTATCACAACGATTTCATATTGCAGTAGAAATTAATAGGAGCTTGTATTTTTAAGGACAAAACGATGATTAAATATAGTAAGACTACTGTTTTTAATGTTGATGTGCAAACAGTTGTCAATACAGTGAATTGTGTCGGGATAATGGGAGCCGGTCTTGCCCTTGAATGTAAATTGCGTTTTCCGGAGATGTATAAAGACTATAAAAAACTCTGCAAGGAAAACAAGGTCAAAACTGGCAAGCCTTATGTTTACAGATGTAGCAATGGTTTTATGGTTATGAATTTTCCGACAAAAAATCATTGGAAATATCCGTCTAAAATT
Organism: Desulfatirhabdium butyrativorans; assembly: GCA_020718785.1. GTDB lineage: Bacteria > Desulfobacterota > Desulfobacteria > Desulfobacterales > DYRK01 > DYRK01. Next base: position 1,039 of record DYRK01000738.1, read on the forward strand.
GGATGGATAGAAGAAGGATTGGATTATTTTGTTACCAACTATGAAAGATATGAAATCAGTTCCATAGCATTTCCTAAGTTGGGAAGCAGTCATGGCAAGCTTGATTGGAAAAATGTAAAGCCTTTAATGGAAAAATATCTGAAACCTCTTGATATAGAGGTTTATATTTGTCTTGATGAGGAAATGAAAGCTGTCGGTACAGAGAAAAAGATGCTTGATATGCTTAATCAGGTACCTGAAGAGCAATTGATAGATAACTTGAAAATACGGAAAGATATTTCAGATAATATTCTGAATGCATTACCTCTTCATCGTTTTTATCAGTTGCAAAAAGTAAAAGGTGTCGGAAAGCAGAGTTATGAAAGCATCTTCAAGCTATTTTATATTGAAGCGCAGAAAAGCGATGTTGCCTGTACAGATAATTCTATACACCGTCAAATAATGACACAGCAACCGCTTTTTACTTGATAGAACTTTCTCTCATTCCCAAGCCTCCTGCTTGGGAACGCCCTTGTAATCAAAGCCCCGGCTTTGCCTGTCTGTCGGCATTGCCTTCTGCCGGATGCAAAGCTATCGCTGACCCGATTGGGCAAAAGAGTTCAACAAATAAAGAGTCAGGAAATAATATGTCGGAAATAAGCCGATTTTTGGGTATAGTAATTCACATGTATTTTCGTGAACACAGCCCGCCGCATTTTCATGCAGAATACGGTCAGCCCAGTAGGTTGGGTTGAGGCACGAAACCCAACCTGCCGAACTGATAATACGGATTTTTCTCTCGTTCCCAAGCCCTCTGCTTGGGAACGTCCTTAACCGGGGTTTCCCGGCAATTTCCATTCCCCGACAGGGGGTTGGTCTCCACCGATGAAGGCAGAATGACCTGATAATCCCCCGCCGCCGCTGAACCCCAGCGTCAGCCTGCATACCGGGCTGTAAGGAATACTTATGAACACCTATCATACAATCTATACAAATCAGCTTATTCAGGAAATAAACGCAACCCCCGGTGAATATCTCCCGACCCTGCTGAACATCGTGCGGATTTTCCGTGAGAGCATAACGCTGAAACCGGCGGAGAGCAGTTTCCGGCAGGGCTGGGAGGAAGCCGTGAGCGGTGAGACAATGCCGGTTGACGAACTGTGGACGGGTATTGAAAATGACGGATGAGAAGATTTCTCCCGATGTGGAATTCACTCCCGAATTCAAGCGCAATTTACGTTCGCTGGCAAAGAAATACCGTCATATCCGCTCGGATGTTCAGCCGGTGATTGATCAGATTCGGAAGGGAGATTTTGTCGGAGATCAGATACCGAAAACAGGCGATCATACTCTTTTCAAAGTGCGGGTGAGAAACAGAGATATACCTAAGGGAAAAAGCGCCGGCTACCGTCTCATATATTATGTCAGAACCGAGAAAAAAGTGATACTGATAACGATTTATTCAAAAGCAGAACAGTCGGATATCACTCCGGAGCAGATACGGCGGATACTGAAAAATTATGAGAGCAGAAGTGAGAACAATAATAGGAAAGAAATATCAGAATCTTAGCAAAAAAGCAGTCTGACCCGGCGTTGCAGCGGAAGGGCGGGGCGCATCGGTAATGCAAACCCAGTCCGTTGCTGAACTTGGTCGTTTCCCTCGTTCCCAAGCCCCCTGCTTGGGAACGCCCGTAATCGGAGTTTCCCGGCAGTTTCCCTTCCCCGAC
>DYRK01000739.1 GCA_020718785.1 Desulfatirhabdium butyrativorans
TAAGGGTTTTTTCGTTCTCGTTCCCAAGCCCCGGCTTGGGAACGAGGAAAAGGACGGTATTGGACAGGACGGATTTTCTGTCCGGAAGATTGTCAAATTTTTTTGAAGTTCGGATGGAATCTGCAACATTTTTCTTGACTTTGATTTTGAAATATTTTAAAGTGAATTATATACGATAGTTGGGATCAGATCAAGTATTTTTTTATTTTTATGCTGACCGGCAACAGTTATAATAAAGCGGAATTTAACAAATATGTGTGGCAAATGAATCCGCCTGCGAAGAAATGAAGGAAAAACTTATAACAACCTGGTTTATATAAAAATTAGGTTGTTATAACTTTATTGAAAATACAATATTATATTTATATATGAAACCGATTGTTTATATTGAAACAAGTGTTATCAGCTATCTGACTGCCCGTCCGAGCAGAGATATTATTGTCGCCGCACATCAGCAGATTACCCATGAATGGTGGGAAAATCGGAAAACAGCATTTCAACTGTATGCTTCCCAGCTTGTACTCACAGAGGCTGGAAAAGGAGATGAACACGCCGTAGCAAAACGGCTGGCTGTTCTGAAAGATATTGAATTGCTGGAATTCAGCAAAGAAGCAAGTGAACTGGCTGATATTTTTATCCGCAGGAAAGCTGTATCCGAAAAAATGGGGGATGATATGCTTCATATTGCAGTTGCGGCGGTTTACGGAACGGATTATCTTATGACATGGAACTGCAAACATATCGCAAATGCCGAAATACTCAAAAAAATATCAAAACTCTGTATTGAAGAAGGCTACGAAATGCCGACAGTATGCACTCCTGAAGAACTGATGGGAGAATAAACTATGAAAACAGACCCGATTATTGAAGAAATACACAGAATAAGACAGGAACATGCAGAAAAGTTCAATTACAATCTTTCTGAAATATTTAATGACCTGAAGGAACAGGAGAAGAAAAGCGGAAGAAAGTTTGTTTCCCTGCCTGTCAAACGAAAACCTCAGCCGAAAGCCGTCAAATAAATTTTGCCTAACCAGTCGGTGCAGTGGACGACTGATGCTGCCACTGACCTTATTGTTAGGCTTAAAACAATTAGGATATCTACTCATGATGAAAAGATTAATGCCTTTAGTCTGTTTCATTTTGATAACAGGTAGTTCCTTTGCTGCTGAAGAGTATTTTTATTGCGGCTTTTCAAATCTGGATGGGAGTGGCCATGATTACGCCGAGTGGGGTAAAGGGACTGATTTTAAATTCAACCAATCTAAGAATAGGTGGGAATGAGTCACGGAATACACATACCAGTATATATACCCAGATGGCAGATATGAGCAAATAGCTCGTGTAGACTATTTTGACAATCAGCGTGGTCAATGCAATGCAGAAATGGAAGCCATTTATAAACAAAAAATTGCAGAGATCAAGAGGCGGGTTCGGGTGATCCCGACGCCGCCCGGAAAAGAATGAAGGCAATCCGGTCATTTCCGCTTCTGGAGATCACTGACGAAGTTACGGAACTGGCGGAAAAAATTCTCAGAAAGGGAGTGATTCCGGAAAAGGGTGCCCGGGATGCCGCCCATATCGCTGTCGCAGTCTGTCACGGAATGGATTTCCTGCTCACATGGAATTGCAGACACATTGCGAATGCGGAGAAAATAAAGGCTCTTGAAAATATCTGCAGGTCCGGGGGTTACGAACTTCCTGTGATCTGCACTCCCGAAGAGTTTTCAGAAGAGGTCATAATATAATGATAGAAGATCAGGTTCTTGCCGAAATAAGAAAGATAAAGAATGATCTGGCATCGCAATATGGCTGCGATGTGAGAAAAATGCTGAACGATGCTATCATAAGACAGAGGAATTCCGAACACAGAGTTGTCAATCTGTGTATGAAACGGGCTAAACCGGCGTTGCAACGGGTGCGACATGAAGTCGCCGATTTGATTGTCAGTTCCGATTCTCATTAAAAGCTAAGTAACCGTTCACAATTTTTTGTAGGGGCAACCCCCTGTGGTTGCCCTGCGGTTGCCGTGAACACAGGGGGTAAGCACATCGGAAAAAATATGAACGGGTACTTAACATTACAAAACCGGAAAGTGTTGTCAGAAGTAAAGATCGTCAAGATACACTTATTGCCACTATTCGATTAGAAGACCGAAAACATAAGTAGGAACGAAACCCGACCCTATATTGTACCGCACAGAGACAAATACTGAACAAATGCGGAAATATGGTATTTCTTGAACCACCGGATCAGACAGGATTTAAAAGCCCTTATCTTCCAGACAGATAAGGGTTTTTTATTTCCGCTTCCGTGTTCAATTGACATCAGAAGATCGTCATGATAATACCGCTCAAATCTGATAAGCACTGACTGCGGGGAGATTAAGAGAGAGGCAAGCATATCGACAGTCTTTTGAGCAAAGCTTTTAAGATTATCACGCAACCTTTCTTCGGTCAGCATTCCATATTTATACATTAGACATTTTCGGAAATAAGGGTTATCTTTAGAGGGTCAAAGATTTCCGGCATATTATAAACGCCTTGTTTTCAGGAAAGGATTCAACTGCATGATATTATTATACGAAAACGTAAAAAACAGACCCTCCGGAATTCTCTCTCTGACGGGTCTCACAAAAGCCGAATTCGAATCTCTGCTGCCGCTTTTTGAAAAAGCGGAAGAGGAGTATGCGGGAGGCAGTCTGTCGAAAACCCTGAAAATAAAAATATTTCTCAGGAGAAAA
>DYRK01000740.1 GCA_020718785.1 Desulfatirhabdium butyrativorans
AGAGACAATATCTCCTCGGCGTTTCAGCTTTATTCGGGAGAAATTCCAAGTTCTTCAAGCTTCCGGGCAAGATGCTCGGCCCGTTGTTTTTCAAAAATCAACTGCTTTTCAGTATTTGCTGCCCGTGATTTCTCCAATTCGGCCCGCTGAAATTCCTGTTCAGCCCGTAATTTTTCCAATTCGGCCCTTTGAAATTCCAATTCGGCCCGTGATTTTTCCAATTCGGCCCGTTGAAATTCCTGTTCGGACAGTTCAAGCGGGGAAGGCAGCATATACCCGTCTTCTGTCATCCATCTCAGCCAGTTGTCTCTGATGACAAGATAAAGACCGGCTGTCGGGGAATAAATTTTCTTTTCATGGTCAGGCAGGATTGAGTCATAATCTTTTCCTAAGAGCCGATATCCCTCGAATTCCTGACTGAACGGGTCATAAATATAGTATTCGAATGTTTTGAATACCCCTGCGTAAAGCATTTTTTTCTCTGTTTTGTCGTTTTTCCTTGTCGAATCGGACAGCAGTTCGATGATCACATCGGGAAAGCGCATCCCCTCCTGCCAGACCACCCATGATTTTCTTTCCCTGCTGTCCGTATCCATAACAAGGAAAAAATCAGGTCCCCTGAATTTCTTTTTATTCAGAGGATCAAAATGCAGAAACATATTGCCGCCCGTATAATATTTTTTGCTGTCTTTCCAGAATGCTTTCAGCGAGTCAATGAGCAGATTCATCTGGTCTCTGTGCCGCGCTGTCTCCATAGGTTCTCCGTCATCGCATGGCAGGTCATCCTCAGTAGGCAATGATTCGATATCCTTTAAAATATCATCCTCATCCGTGTCCTCAAACAGGATATCCTGCACGCTGTTCATAAGTATTTCAGACATTTTTTTATATCCCTTCTCTTTCCGGCATTGCCTGACTGCAATCTGCCAATTTCTGTACACCACTTCCCGCCCTCTGTCAATATTTGTTTTGTTAAACTCCGGCATTTTTTTAGGCTCCTTGTTACAGCAAGTTTGTTAAATTGCAATCATAAGCGAGACAGTATTCTAATTCGGAATGCAATTGAACAGCGAGAAAAAATTCGGAAATTTTTGCGGAGCAGGATTCACGCTATTCGGGAACAATTCCGAGCTGTTTCAATTTTTCTGCAAGCAGGGCAGAGCGTTGTTCGGCTTGTTCGGCGCGTTGGCGTTCTGCGATGAGTTGCAATCCGACCTGTTCGGCACGCCGGCGTTCCGAGATAAGCTGCAATTCAGCATATTCGGCTCTATGTTTTTCGGATTCAGCCCGCTGTTTAACCTTCTGATGAAACGGCAGAACATAGGCCTGATAAACCACATCTTCTGTCAGTTTCTCAAGAGAAGGCTGTTCATACAGGTCGTTAATCCTGAACTGAAAACCTGGCAGTACTTCGGATCGGATAATATCGTTTTCTGCCGGCCTTATCTTCCGGTATTTTCCTTTCTCATCCAGACGGTAAAAAGCCGTTTCTGTCTTTCTTGCGTCAAGAATATAATATTCTTTCACACCGACGCCCTGATATTCTTTTTTCTTGTCAACCGTATCCCGCTTTATCTCTTTAAGCGTGGAATAAGACAGGGATTCTATGCACAGATCGAAGATCCCGTCAAAATTGCAGTCTGTCGGATGCAGCATCACAGGATTGTTATGCAGGACTATTGCCATATCGGGTTTGCGGACAGAATCATCGTCAGGCAGTTCGAGGCTGAAGCCTATTTCGAGATTGACAGCCGTGCCGACAGGATATGTTGATAAATAACAATTCAGAATCCCGGAAAACCACTGATAGACAATGCTGCTTTTCACATCCGCCATGGGTTTTTCCTCCAGATACCCGTTTTTCCATTCATAGCTGAAATCAGGATGGCTGTAATATTTTTTCCAGTATTCCTCTTCGGAGACATGACGTCCGTCTTCGGACACAATATGTTCTTCTCCGGTTCCGATATGCTCGGTATCTTCGGGAGTGTTTCTGAGAGTATGCAGTGTCTTCATATTTCACCTTATCTCCGGATTTGTTTCAGTTTCCGGTCAGCAGATTCATATTTCTTCTCAAGCTGTTTTCTGATGATCAGAGACTCCGATTCGATTTCATAACTGATGTTACGCAGCCGGAAGTAAATCAGGCGTCCGCTGTCATTCCTGCTTCCGCAGGAATGACAGGTGCGTAACGCGAGTTAATAACTTCCTTTGATTCCCAAGTATCTGAATGTCTCTTCCGATGAGTGCGGCTTTCAACATCTCTCCTCCTTTTACTTTGTCATTCCGATGCCATCTTTCAGACACGTTTCAAGACCGGACCGGAGATACTATCCGCTGTGTCATGAGTAATTCCGTTAAAATCAATAGTTGACTTGCATGTGCCTGATCTCAATCCGGAGTGCGAGGTTTTCTTGCACTGGCGCAGGCGGACCCTGCACTCAGGATCGGAAATTATCTGCCGGTCAGAATCTGCAACGGGCGGACTGCTCCTTCAAATCTGAAGGTTGTGACTTTGCCATCCGGGAGAAATCAGATGCTGCTGTACTTTTCTGTTTCTAATTCCGGGTCTTGCCGGCAGTTATCTGTTTTATTTCTTCCTCGCTCAGACCTGTCGCCTGAGTGATAATTTTTATATCTATTCCCAGTTTCAGCAGATTTGCGGCAGCCTCTTTTCTGCCTTCAGCCTTGCCTTCGGCCTTGCCTCTGAGTATTCCCTGATTGAAAATATGTTCGCTGATGG
>DYRK01000120.1 GCA_020718785.1 Desulfatirhabdium butyrativorans
TGTCCGAACCCTGATTTTCAGGATTAAAAGATTTTCATGATTTCTGTTCCGCCCGCTCAGTCAGATATTCCCAAGCTCGCCGAGTTTGAAAGGTTTGACACAAATCCTGAAAATCCTTTAATCAGGTGAATCAGGGTTCAGACAATTGCCTCACTGCTGCTAACTGTCCGAACCCTGATTTTAAGGATTAAAAGATTTCCATGATTTCTGTCTCACCTGCTCAGGCAGGCTCGCCGAGCATGAAAGGTTTGACACAAATCCTGAAAATCCCTTAATCCCGAAAATCCCTGTTCAGACAACTGCCCGGCTCACCTTTGCTGACCTGCGGGCAGAATCGGGCGGAACCCGAGGCTGTCGTTCCGGGAGTCAGGCGAGTACCTGATCCGGTTGGCAGACCGGCAGTAGGCGGCACCGTCGTTCCAACCGCCGCCCCGTCCGACACGGCGCGAGCCGGATGAGGGACCCGCAGGATCGGTAACAGAACCTGAGGGATAATCGCCGTACCAATCCTGACACCATTCCACCGCATTCCCTTGCATATCATACAGCCCCCACGCGTTGGGAGTAAAACTTGCAACCGGAACCGATTTTCCTCTGTATTCTCCTTTAGGACAGCCGAACAGCGGATATTTGCACGGATATTTGCCGTTATAGTTTGCCTGATCCGCTGAGAGGCATTTGCCGAAAACAAAAGGCGTACCGCTTCCTGCACGGCAGGCATATTCCCACTCTGCTTCGGTGGGCAGGCGATAATTCCTGCCGTCTTTCCGGTTCAGTTTTTCTATAAAGACTTGCACATCATCCCACGACACCCGTTCCGCCGGGCAGTTATCTCCGCAATTTTCAAAATAAGACGGATTGTTTCCCATAACCGCTTTCCACTGACCCTGTGTCACTTCCGTTGTCTGCATATAAAAGCCTTTGGTCAATGTTACCCGGTGCTGTTTCTCATCACGGTCTCTGCCCGGCCCGTTCTCAGGACTCCCCATCATAAAAGTCCCGGGCGGAATATATACAAATTCCATGCCTATAGAATTGATTATCTTCTTTTCCGGTGATACAGACTCCGGTACGGGTTCGGGTTCCGGCTCCGGTTTTGCGAGATATACCGGCAGTTCTTTTGCCTCTCCCTCTTTTATTTCTAACGGCGTCTGATATGGCAGATAGCCATCTCTCTCCACTTTTATCCTATAGACGCCCGGCTGTATCTGCCTGAAATTCAGGGTTCCGGTCCCCATTTTTTTGTCGTTTATCCATACCGTAGCATCCGATACGTCCGGACGCACAATCAGAGAGCTTTCTTTTTCCGGCGCAGGTGTAAAATAAAAATCCGTCATCAGAGAGGAATGCTCCCAGGGAATCTGTTTATTTCCGGTCTCTCTGGCAACATCAATGCGGGTTTTTTTCAGCATATTTTCGATGGTAAGCCCCGGTGTTTTCATATATTTAAGCAGATACTGAGTATAGACGCCGTTTTTGCCTGTACCGTCCGATGCGGTAGAATCCGGAGACGTGGCATAAGCAATAATTGATCCGGCAGGAGCATTCATTTTTGCCAGACCTCGGGAACCGGCACCCAGTGATTTGAATCCCTTGCTGAAGGGATTGTTCCGGCAGGCGTCGAGAATAACGATATTCAGGCTGTTTTCGGCATCCTGCATTTTTCCAAGCACTCTGCCCGCATCTACGGTTTCAAAGTCGATATCCGATTCGCTTTCGATTTTGGCGTCAACGGGAATCAGATAGTTCCGTCCGTTCAACTGTAGTCCGTGTCCGGAAAAATAAAACAGACCGACTCCGCCGCTGCCTAATTGTTTTCCGAACTCCCGGACAGCTTCTTCCATCTCTTTTCTGCCTGCATTTTCTTTATAAATTATCTCAAAACCGATCTGTTTCAGCGTGTCGGCAATATCTCCGGCATCGTTTACCGGATTTCTCAGCGGCGCATCTTTGTAATCCGCATTTCCGATCACAAGAGCCACACGCTGCTCTTCTGCGTTTTTGCGGCGTTTGATGCTTCGTTCTTCCGCAGAGACACTCCCTGTCAGAAAAACAGCAATACAGCACAGCATAAAAATTTTCATGAAAACCGGTTTCCGGTTCATTGTGTTCCTCCTTTCATTTATAAAATTCGGTTTCGTAAAACGATTTTGCAAATCGTTTTATCAACAGGACGATTTACAAAATCGTCCTACTTCGATATCCGGCAGCCTGCTTCGGCACGCGGCGGCAAAGTCTTCAGGATAATGTCCGTTGATCCATCGCAATTGGGCTTCGGTAAATGCTCCGGGAGATTCGGGCAGTTTGGGCAGAAAACAATACATCAGCCGCTGATCGGTATCTGTAGAATCAAATCGTTTGGAATACTCGATGCCTGTAATCATTCTCGCGCCCATATTTTCCAGTATCTTCACTGCAAAAATCATAGCCCGGTTCAATGATTCACGAGTACGGCTGTCCGCTTCCAGAATATTGCCGACCGGACCGAGTGTCATAATCTGGACTTCCCATTGCGAGGTCTGAGCTTTGGGAACAAATAGTATTACTTCATCATCTTCGTAAATCGTCAGACGGCTTTCACCGGCTTTGTTCCCGTCCATACGGCAATTTGAACGGATTGCACGGATGTAAGAGTCAAAAAAATTCTTTCCGGTTTTCTCGCGGTATTCCCGGATAAAACCACGGATCAGATCGCCGGAACTGTAAGTCGGCATATCTTGCGAGTCATTCGGACAGGCTGCAGGAACACGGGCAGGAATCAGCGCAAACTGCTGATGAATCTGCTGATGAGAGCCGTGAAGCCGATATCCGCAGGACGCGTAGCCGAATCCGAAATTCCATCCCCATAAGGTGCTGTTGAATTGCAATGCAGTTCCTTTTCTTGTCAGCAATGCCTCGCAGACTTTTTTTCTAAGCGATTCCAATTCATCAACAGATAACCGCCTCCGATTCACGGAAACGCTGATCCCAAGCTCCTGAGCGATCCGAACATAGCTTCTCTGATAGTAGAGATGCCTCAGTCCCGACATATCTCTGAGGCTTAAATCTCCGACACGGTAACGGATTGAGTCATGAGCCATATTCGCCGCGTAATGTCCCCAGGGAATGTAACTGTTGCGCCTGAGATATTCGAATACATGACTTTTCTCATCCGAGCATTCTCCTACAATCTCGCTGCTGCCCTGCGCGCCGGGTTTCAATACCATGACAGCCTTGTAGTCATCCGGAAGAAAAGCGTTATTTGCCAGCACTTCCGAGAGGATATGATCTTTGATATCTGCTCTTATACGCCCCTGATCGTCTTTTCTGTATCTCAGACCGACCGGACGCCCGCTGACCGGATCATGGACAAATTTGCAGCATAACTCAGCCATGCGTACCAATTCCTGAGAATCCGTTGAATCCGCAGCCAGCGTGAGTTGAAAGGGTCTGGGCAGCATGTCGAAAAGTTTGTCCAATCTGTCTGCCGAAAGTTCGTCCGCGTTCAGCCATTTTCCGAGCGTATCGGACAGGGACGCGGGAGAAGGACTCGGCAGAGCAATAGCCGAAGGATTCCGGGCAGTTCTGTCCGCAGCACTTTTGATAATATAGGTAGTTCCACGAAAGGGAAAGGCATTCGGCACTTCGAAAATCGGGTCTGCGTGAGGCTCTTCCACAGACCCCTGCGGAAAATTGTCATGATTTTCCCGGAGACTGCTGTCTTCGAACATACCCAGAGAAAAAATGCAGTCTTTTTCTCTAAGATTTTCAACTTGAAAACAAGGGTTATGAATGCCGAATACAAAATTTCCGGATGGCGAGACACAAGTTCGTATGTTCATGACAGATAACTCCTGATAAGAAAGATTTTACAGTCATTTTTTATCATTTTTTATTCTTGTCAGACAAAGATTTCTGAGGTTTCCATGAACCGCTGGAAGGCTCCGGGAATATGAAAAACCGTCTGCCGGCAAAGTTGAAAATAAGAGTCAATCCGGTTGCGGCAAGTTTTGAGGCTGCCGGTGAAATCCCGGATGTGAGTAAAACTTTCGTAATCTGAAAATCAAAAACCGAGACAATGCCCACAGCCAGAACATACAGCAGTATTTCTGTTGCAGATTTCCATTTTGCCCTATGTCTGAACAGAATCAGGATACACAGGAGATAATTGACAGATGCTGCGATAAAAAAAGCTGCGAGAGCTGAAATCATGACGTCTGCTCCTGCGGAAAATATCCCAAGAAAAACAGACAGATTCACCGCAGCGGCAATTCCTCCGATAAAGAGATATAAGAGGAATTGAATCGGCAGAGGGGCCCGGTGCGCGTTATATCGAAAAATGCTGTATAAGGCTCTGAGTCCGTCTTTTACTCCTATTTTTTTCCCTTCGGCATAAGTACGGCCATGATAGGATATTCCCATTTCGAAAATACGGACTCTGAGATGAGCGACTTTTGCCACAATTTCCGGCTCGAAGCCGAAACGGTTTTCCTCGATCCGAATTCCCTGAATAATCTCCCGGCGAAAGACTTTGTAACAGGTTTCCATATCTGTGAGATTCAGATCCGTAAACATATTGGAGACAAAGGTCAGAAATCGGTTTCCCATATAATGCCAGAAATACAGCACTCTGTGCGCGCCGTGAGATAAAAACCGGGAACCGAAAACCACATCGGCATCATCGGACAATAAAGGCTCCAAAAGCCTTTTCAGATCTCTGGGATCATATTCGAGGTCTGCATCCTGCACAGCCACAAATGTTCCTGCAGCTTTCTGAAAACCGGTTCTCAGAGCCGCGCCTTTTCCCTGATTTTTCTCATGATTCAGCACGGTTATCTCCGGATATTCAACTGCAAGCTCTCTGGAAATCGCAAGACTCCGGTCATTTGAACAGTCATCCACAATAATAATTTCCGGCAAAAGAGAGTCATCGGCAATAGCAAGCACTCTTTCCACGCATTTTCTCAGGGTTTTCTCTTCATTGAAACAAGGAATCACCACACTGAGAACAGGCAATTTCTCTTTTCTCACTTCTCACTCCTCACTTCTCAATATACTTCGGATACATTGAGCCATCTCCTGTTTCACAAAAGGTTTGCTTATCAGTCTTCGGATTCCGATGCTTCTGAGTTTCTCAGGCGTGATTGCCTCGCTGAATCCGGAACAGAGAATAATCGGAATGTCGGGCCTCACACCCAGCAATTCTTCAGACAATTCCAGTCCCGTCATTCTGGGCATGGTCTGATCTGTAATCACCAGATCAAACGCGTCCGGATCCGCGATGAAAAGGTCCAGCGCTTCAACGCTGTTCATTGCGACAGTGACGGAATACCCTAATGATTCGAGCAGTTCGCAGCCCGATTCTGTCAGGGATTCCTCATCGTCAACAAAAAGAATCCGCCCGGTTCCGGTCGGAACCGTATCTTCTTCTGCGGCCGGTTCCGCGTTGACTGCTACAGATACGGGCGCCGTCAGTTCAGGGAACAGTACATGAAAGGTTGTCCCTTTTCCGGGTTCGCTGTAAACCGTTATCATACCTTTGTGAGCCTCGACAATTCCGTGCGTAACCGCAAGCCCCATGCCGGTCCCTTTGCCAGAACACTTGGTAGTGAAAAAAGGCTCGAAAATGCGCTCTGTGACCGCACGGTCCATGCCATGTCCCGTATCTGTCACGGTCAGTTTCACATAAGGTCCCGGAGCCAGATTTTTGTAACGGAATCTGCCGGATGAATCATTTCTGACATCCGTGAGACTGATCCCCAGTATTCCCCCGCGCGCTTCCATAGCATGGGCTGCATTGGTGCAGAGATTCATCAGCACCTGATGAATCTGGGTGGGATCACCCAGAATCATGCCGGAGCGCGAGTTGAACTTCCGGCGGATTTCAATGGTCGCGGGCAAAGACGCTCGCAGCAGTCTCACGGTTTCATTCACAATGGACACTATGCTCACCGGTTTCATTTCCTTTTCACTCCGCCGGCTGAAAGCCAGAATCTGTTTGACCAGATCCGCGGCTCGGTGACAGGCTTTCATCACCTTTTCCATGCGACTCCGGATTGTGCTTTCCTGATGAAGTTCATTGAGCGACAGTTCTGTATATCCCATGATCGCAGATAAAATATTGTTGAAATCATGGGCAATTCCTCCGGCGAGCGTGCCTATTGCCTCCATTTTCTGGGACTGAAGTATCTGTTTTTCCATACGGACCTCAAGAGTTACATCACGGATCATGGCAACAAAACTGATAATCTCATCGGAACGGTTCCGGATCGGGGATATGGTCATTTTGAGTTCGCAGGTTTTTCCGCTTTTCTTTTTGTTGACAATATGACCCGACCATACCTGTCCGGAAGAAAGAGTCTGCCGAATGGTCTGATAAAAATCTTCTTTGTATCCGCTATGATCCAGAATACGGAAATTCTTTCCGTCAAGCTCTTCTCTGGCATACCCGCTGACAGACTCGAATGCCTGGTTGACATATCGGACGGTTCCGTCGGTTTCAACAATGACAATGCCTTCCGCGGCATGTTCCACCGCTGTGGCAAGACGCAGACGCTCTTCTTCTGCCTGCCTGCGCTCGGTCAGATCATGCAGCACAGCCATCAGACACGGCTCGTCATTGAATGTCAGGGGCTGAACATACAGTGCTGCCCAGAACTCCGAGCCGTCTGCTTTTCTAAGCCTCAGTTCATAATTTTTTACAGATCCTTTTTCAGACAGGAGTTTCAGCAGTTCCTTGCGTTCCGAGTCATTATAATAAAACTCATCTGTCCCGCGTTTCAGCAGCGATTCAATCGTAAGTCCGACAAGTTCCGCGGCAGGATCATTGGCATATTGGATCATGCCGTCGCTCTGCCGGGTGACGAGTATGGGAACCGGTATTGTCTCGCTGATCAGCCTGAACCGCTTTTCGCTTTCACGCACCGCGGCTTCGACCTTCCTGAACAGATATTCCAGCACATCGTCCGAATGTTCCGTGCTGGTCTCCATGATCAGTTCCAGATCGGCTTTTTCACGTTTCAGATTGGCGAGTTCACGGTGCAGATCCGCGATTTCCGAATGTAATGTTTCTTTTGATTCTGTACTCAATTCACTCTATTTCCAAAATCAGGTCCGGCATCAGACGCTTCATGTTTTTCAGCGAGTTGCTCTGCCAGGGGAACCGGCTGCTCCCTCGGACCATGAGCCGGCTGTCATTCTGATTCCGGATGGTAATAACAAATTTGGAAAACACATTGATTCCCGAACTGTTCAGAAATTTCAGATTTTTCATATCCAGCGTGATAGCCGGGAGCCGCTTTTTTGCCACGGCATCAAGCAGGCTCACTATCTTTTCATAGCCCTCCGAACCCAGCAGCCTGAGTGTTCCCTCGCATAAAACCGGTCGCGGTCGCAGAACAGAATGTCACGCTGTATCCCTCCCCTTTGACTTCCATTTTCTTCTCTTCCTTTCCGAAAACCGGGTAAAAAAATGTCTCTCCGTATCCGCGTCAGATTTTCAGTTCGACCATCGTGGTTACGGTAATAATTTCCGGACCGGCAGTTTCGAATTTCCACGCCAGCCGCGTATGGTAATCGTTGATCATTGTCAGAAATCCCAGACGGGATACAAGATTTTGCCCTTCCGCGGCATTGCTTTCCAATTGCCGGATATATAAGCTGTCTGTATTTTCTGTCAGCAGTTTCCGGATAAAATCCTGAAACTGTTCCGCGGACCGGGGAGCGATATTGTTTGTGACATAAAATCTCAGGTCTTCGTAAGAGAGATACAGACCGATGCTTATGGTGCGCCTGACGGTATCGAAACTGAATTTCATCGCATTTTCAAGCAGTTCATTTGCGATATATGCGATTGCATGTTTGATCTCTGCCTGTCTTTCCTTCGTCGAGATATCAAGAGAAGGAAAAAAGGTACTCCAGTAATCCGCGATAAAATCCGCGGAAAGTCCGTTATTGCGCCAGCGTTCCTGTATTGGCAGGGAATTGGGTGAAAAATTGAGAATCAGGTATTCCTGAGTGTCTCCTTTTTCTGTAAATTCTCCGAAGATATCGGACATATTCGGTCACTCCTCTTTTGTGTCTCGGTTTCATAACTCATGTCCACACGCCAGTAATCCGTTCATTGCAATATCCGCACCGGCCCTCTTTCAAATGCTTTTCTGTGACAAAAAATCCTGTTCTCGATATAACCGCTTTCCCGCAGCCGGGGCAATGGGTATGATTTCCCGGATGACCCGGAACATTTCCTATATAGGGATAGCGGATTCCCGCGGCTTTTGCAATCTGATAAGCCCGCTCAAGGCTTGCCACCGGCGTCGGGGGAAGGTTGAGCATCTGATAATCCGGATGAAAACGCGTGAAATGCACCGGCACGTCCGGTCCCAGTTCTCCGACTATCCATGCCGCGAGATCGGTCAGCATAAGTTCGGAATCGTTTAATGTCGGAACCACAAGATTCACAATTTCAAGATGAATCCCGCTTTTTGCGATCTGTCTGATGCTCCGCAGCACGGGTTCCAGTTCCGCGTCACAGACCTGACGGTAAAAATCCTTGCTGAATCCCTTGAGATCAATCTTTATGGCATCCAGCACCGAACACATTTCGGTCAGCGGTTCGGGATTCATAAATCCGCAGCTTATAAGCACATTGCGGAAATTCTGTCTGCGTGAAATCCGGGCAATATCGGTCAAATATTCTGTGAAAACAGTTGGTTCGTTGTAGGTGAACGCGATCACAGGCGCGGCGGATTTTACCGTTTCCCGAACAATTTTTTCCGGCGGGATAAAAGTATCTCCGGGAAAATCTTCAGGACGGGACTGAGATATTTCCCAATTCTGACAGAATCTGCATTTCAGCGGGCATCCTGAAGTTGCCAATGAAAAAGCCGAAGCCCCGGGGAGAAAATGATAAAATGGTTTTTTTTCAATAGGGTCTGTATGAACCGTGACAGGATAGCCGTAAACAAGGCTCCGCAATGTTCCGCTGACGTTGATCCTTGCCCGGCATTGTCCCCGCTCCCCGTCTTTAATGAGACATTCCCGGGCGCATAAAAGACATTTTACATATTTTTCCTTATGGTTATATTGAGTTCCGCCCTCGTTCCCAAGCCCCGGCTTGGGAACTCTTTGTCCCGAACAGCCCCGGCTGTTCGGGAGGTGACAGGCTGTACAACTGACATCTGCCGCGTCCGCTGAAATCCAATATCTCGCCACAGGCGCGTTCCGAATCCGTTCATCTGATGCCGAGAGTCCTGCATCTGCGGTTTTTCCCCAATGGTGTGAGGAAAATAACCCGAATCCGAGGCTGCCCAGAAAAACAGCAGTCTGATTTAAGAATTCCCGCCTCGATAATTCAGATTCATACCTATGTTTCGATATATATGCCTGATCCGAAAATAATTCAAGGCGACTGCCCATTTTTTTACCTCCCATTTTCTGTCCGTATCCTCGTCCAGGGATAATTATATTTTAACCTTATTAATCAGTAATACACTGTGTAAGTCTTTGGGGCAACATCTTTTTAAATCCGATACCCCGATATTTTGGCATATTTTTTGCATAAATTCAGACAGAACTATTTGTAAAATTGTCCTGCATCGTTTTTTTACAGGATCAGACATAAAACGGCTTGCAAAGCCGTTTTACTGTAAAACGATTTTGCAAATCGTTTTATCGGAATTTATATTTCAAAGAATTAAAAGTAAAATAAAATAGTTTTATAATAATCAGGAATTATTCCTGATTATTTTTGAAAGATAAATAAAGATTACAGTGTAAGATATGGTCATTCTGACAGATTTCGGATGAGTGCAAACCATTTTTTCTTGTTCCCAAGCTCCAGCTTGGGAACACACTTGCCGGGGAAGCCCCGGCTTCCCGTGACAGGAGACGGACCGAAGCCGGGGCTTCAGGCGCAGATGCGTTCCCAAGCCGGGGCTTGGGAACGAGGGAAAAATCCGTTACAGTCGGAAAACTTATAAAAAAGGAGAAGATAATAAATGCCATCGAAAGTGAAAAACTGTATGCCGGACTCAGGAAAAAAGAATTATCGTTTCGGAAGCAGAAAATTCATGTATCTGAAAGCAGTGAATTCCTCCCCGGTGAATACATTTTCCACCCCATTGATTTCTTTATCTTTCTATTTTATTAAGTCAGGAAAAACAAAACGAAAGGAGAAAAGAAAATGGCCGGAGCTGATAATTATCAGGAACAAAGACGGGAGTCTGTTTATGATATCCCTCGTATGACCTCTCACGCGGTACAGAGAAGCGCACAGCGCAATATTTCTCCGGAAGCCATCGCCGCGACTCTTGAATACGGCAGGAAACTTCATCGTACCGGGCGGGTATTTTTCACACTTTTGAACAAAGATGTCGAGGAAATCCCTGAATTGCAGGCTTATGCAGGGACAACCATTTTAGTCGGAAGAGACGGTTCCATTGTTACGGCTTATGCCAATAAAAACTCTTACAGTGTCATCAAGAAAAAATCAAAACGGCGCAGCAGAGCATAATGATAAAAATCAATAGGTTAAAATATAAAGCCGATGAAGCCGAGTGCAAAAATCACATTTTTGCAAAGGCATTTTTGCAAAATTACAATTTTTGCACTCCGGATTCTCTGCCTCATTGAATTGTCTCTTTTTCGGAACAATCTGAAAAAGGGGAAAGGAGAAAGCATGAAGCAGATTTTAAACCGCTTTTTACTGTTTTTCCGCAAAACAAGAATCAGAATTCAGGTTCAGGGGGGAGTCAGATACAGAATCGAATACAAGGTTCTGTTCGGCAACGAATATATACTGCGTAAAACAGTGCCGCCGATCCGTTTCACAGCCGAGGACGCGGATTTCCCCTTTCTCTTTCATAACTGAAGGACGGCGCCGCGGGAAATTATCCTGCTGATAAAAACGGCTTGCAACAGCTCGATTTATGACAGTATATTCTTTTCACCATCACAAATTGCACTTTCCGAATTTTAAAGTAAAACGGTTTTGCAAACCGTTTTGCTGATAAAACGATTTGCAAAATCGTTCTACGGCGGATTTGCAAAAGCTCAGGTTATGCCGCTGCACTTCTGAATCAGGTTGAAAGGCAATGCCTCTAATTCTTCCTGAAATTCCTCCCCGTATTCCCGATTGTCTTCATCCTCTTCATCGTAAATCCAGTTTACAGAGATGTTTTTGCCCTGACTGACCGCTTCTTCGAGTAAAAGAAAAAATTCCAGTAAAACTTTCGAAGAACTGCTGTTGAAATAAGCAAGCTCGATATTGACCGTGCAGTGCTGATTTTCCAACTGTCCGAGATATTGTCCGAGCCATAAAAACACAGGCGTGTAGTATTCCGAGATGTTTGCCGAATATGATTTGCCTTTGATTTCAAGCAGATTATTCTCATAGTCGAAAAAAATATCAGGCGAACGGTTTGTGCCTTTGATTTTCAAATTCTCCATCTGTACTCCGTTCAGAACGCGTGAAATCACGCCTCAGATTTTGCTTTGATCCGAATTGCGTGTGCAAAAATATATGTGCAGATCGGCACGCCCAGGATCAGCCCCCAGAAGCGGAAAAGTTTTCCGCCCACTGTCAGAATAATGAGGACCAGTACCGGATTTATGCGTAAGCGGAAGCCGTAAATTTTCGGATTCAGAATATATCCTTCGATAAGATGGATAATTATGATAAGCACAACCGCCAGCAGCATGATTTCCAGACCCGAAGTCTGAAGCGCTATCAGACAGATCGGAACCGAGCTGACAAACACGCCTGCAACCGGAATAAAACTGCATAAAAAGACAATGACCGAAAGGAATGCGACATTTGTCCCCAGCCCGAGCAGGTAAAGACCTGCCGCGGTCAGAATGGAATTTGCAACCGCGATAAAAAACTGGGCTTCGAATGACTGCCCCAGTACCCGTGAAAAATTTCGGATATTGTCGGCAACTTCGACATAGATAAAGCTGATCTTGGTGTGTTCGAGTTCTGCGACACTCGCGCTTAACCGGGGGAGGTCCAGCACAATAAGAAATGAAAACAGCAATGCCAGCAGAAAGGTTGAAACCACCGACGCAACCCCTCCGCCGATATCGCTGAGTGTTTCCACAATACGGTCAAAGTTTTTATGTCCCTCGCTTTCTTCTCCGAGTCCCAGAAATCCCTGGAGGAGAACGGCTGTCGGGGATTGTTTCAGCCCTTTTTCTCCGGATTCCTTATTTTTGTTTATTGCCCCGTTTTCTTTCATCGCTGTCAGTTCCGGAATGATCTCGTCGAGCCAGGGATATCTGATACTCAGATAAAGAATCTCCTGATCCACGCGTTCCAGATACGAGGTAAAACGGTTTGCAAAACTCATTGCCTGTTTCTGTACTTTCGGAACAAGGAAAATGGCAATGGACACCAGTATGCTCAGAAACACCGCGGCAACAATAATGACGCGGATTGTCCGGTTCTTTATAACAGCCTTCAGACGGCTGACGCCGTTGGTCTGGATATAGGCAAATACAAATGTAAGAAATACAAGGAGAAAAAATGATCTGAGAATATAAATAACGCCGAACAGAACTCCCCACACCGTCATCCTCGTGATAAGCGGGAATATGCGATCCCAGGGCTGAGGAAGATATCCCGATGTTTTTTCGTAATTCACGGTACCCCCTGTTATTTAAAAATATTCAGCGTAAATCCGGAAAAGTCTGCTTGCACCGCCTTCAGGCGGGCTGTTATTTATACTGCCCACCGGCATAATCTGCGCTTCTGTAAAAAACGGCTTTGCAAGCCGTTTTTTTTGCGGGGAAACGGTTTGCAAAACCGTTTTACAGAAAATTCGGAAAGCGCAGATTATGACGGTGGAAAGAATAACAAGAGCCGCCTGAAGGCGGCACTAAGCGAGCGACCTTAAAGATTTATAATTTTTTTGCGGCAGAACAGGCATTTTT
>DYRK01000741.1 GCA_020718785.1 Desulfatirhabdium butyrativorans
ACCCGCCGAATCTTATTTGCCTGTTCATGATAAGGTCAGACAGAAATGTCTGACCCGCCGAATCTTATTTGCCTGTTCATGATAAGGTCAGACAGAAATGTCCGACCCGCCGAATCTTATTTGCCTGTTCATGATAAGGTCAGACAGAAATGTCTGACCTACCGAATCTTATAAATCATAATGGTCGGTCGCTTAATCCTTGAATCAGGGTTCAGACTGAGGGGAATCAGGAGTTCAGGCTAAAAAGCATTTTTAACCCCGTCATTTTTCCGGGCTTTCTGCTTTTCCTGTTTGATACGAAGCTCTTCCTCCATATTACCCACATAATAGATATTGATGTAATATTCAGGCTTTTCATATCGGTCGGGAATAGCAGATATCATAAAAATATCTTTGTCATTTTGCCAGTATGATGAGCGGCCCTTCTTGCCGTAAGCCGCCTTTTCATCCCAGACAATGATCTTGGGTTCGCCGTGTTTCTTTTTAATTTCATCAATAACAGAAGGTCCTCCCTGTTCGGATCTGATTTTAAACAGCAAAGGTTTTCTGCTGTGTCCGGAAAAAACCAGTTCAACATACTCGAAAGGCGTCTGCCGGGTATGACGATATGTGAGTTTGATGGGGTTATCTTCTATTTTCAAGACTACATCACTTCTCAGCTTTTTATGGAGTTCATAGAGGTCTTTGAAATATTGCTGAAGAAAACCGTTATAATGGGTAGTCAAATCTATGGTACTCCATCGCTCTGTGACGCTGTTTCCGAGTTTGGCTTCCAATTCTTTCTCGATCTTCGAGGAGAGAACTGTATCTGCACCGATGTTGAAAAAAGTAAAGCCTTTCGGTTCAGCCTGAGATTGATGATCGTCTTTTTTTTCACAGGCAAAAAATGCAGATATAGCCAAACTAATCAGAAATACGGTGAATATTCGATTTTTCATGTTCATAATGTCTCATATATGAATGTGTTGTTTACTCATTTTGCAGAACGAATTTGCAATTCGCTCCTGATCCCGAATTCTCCGGTTCTCCCCCGATAGCTTTTTCTGTCTATTTTTTCACGTCGGGAAATACGTTGAACTCTCCCCCGATATATCCTTATTGCTCTATTCGAATACTCTCTCTGCCCCATTGACCGAACCTTCAGTTTTATGAGATAAACAGCCATAAAAAAGGCTGACGTGTTGACGGTTCAGTCCTTGATAATATGAACATACAACCTGAAAACAAAGGAAAAAGCAAATGTCAAGCCAATTCGATTCGGATATAAAAAAAGCCAAAGCAGCAGTGAACTCTTATCACAAAAACAAAAACATTCAGAACCTGAATGAAGCTGTCGAGGCATGGGAACGTATTCTGCAACATCCTTATTTTACAGGTAAGGATATAAATTCCCGTCTGAATGTGCTGAACGACAGCGCAGAAACTTATTTTCTCAGATATGAGGCGACCGATAATTTCAACGATCTGAATGAGGCGATAAGATTACAGAAAAAAGCAGTGGACATAGCGGAAAAAGCAGATTCGCCGAAATTGACAATTTGTCTCAAATTGTTAGATAAGTACGCGAGAGAACTTTCTACCCGAAATAATAACCGTCCGGATTTGTTGTACAGCATCAGCATCTCTAAAAAATTAATTGATCTTATCCGCAAAAAAGATCCGAATTCGCCAGAATTGCCCTTACATATAGAGAACCTGAAAAAAAGTTTAAGCAAGTCAGATCAATCGGCCAAATCGCCTCGTTCAAATAGGTCAGAACCTGTTGTGTATTGTTAAGAAGAAATATCAGCCCTGAGAAAACGGCGACCCGCCTTCTCAGGGCTGAATGCTCTGTATTTCCAGCCAATTTTCATAGTACAAACCGGGTATTCGCTTAAAATGCTCTGTATTGTTTGTTATAAGAATGCTTTTACAGTTCATTGTGATTGCTGCAATCAGGATATCAAAATCGCCTATAACTTCTCCTTTTTTGCCTAGTTCCGCCTTTATTTCTCCAAATTTATCGGCGGCATTCCGATCCAAAGGAAACACTCTGATTTTTCTTAAAAATTTATTGATATTTCTGATATTGCATTCAATTTTTCCGGAGCGGTAATCGCCGTATTTCAATTCAGCCAAAGTAATAACTGTTATTCTCAGGCTTGAGGTCCCGATCTGCTCGACTTTCTCTCGTATTTTCTGAACTCCGTTTAACCAGTAAATACAGATATCCGTGTCTAAAACATAGCGTTTCATAGCCGGATATCCCGTTCAACCGATTTTCGAGAACCGAGGATATCTTTTATAATTTCTTCAACAGTTCTGTCATCTTTCCAACTCCCGAAACTTTCCCGGAACAGCCGCATATCTGGGTCTCCGTCATCGGGTATGCCTTCCGGTTCTCTTATTCCCGTTTTTCCGATAAATGTTGCCTCTTCTCTCAGATTTTCCTCAATTTCTCTGATTCGCTCCCATAAGCTTTCATGCGGCAAACTGTCAGGTACGTTTATCGTTACCAGCATATTTTACCTCCTTTTATTTTTAGCGTTGTGTTTATGGGGATATTATACGACTTCCCCATAAACACAAACAAGCCTCATAGCGATTCTTTATCCGATACTGGTTTTATACCCGGAGCATTGCCCCGGGTATAAGACCGACCGAATTATTTGTCCCCGGCATCCCCCTCATTACCGCAGGAGAGATATATCAGCATATTGGCAAACTCGAAATCGTCAAAAGTCTGA
>DYRK01000742.1 GCA_020718785.1 Desulfatirhabdium butyrativorans
AGCATAAAATTTAATAAAAGTCAAACAGTTATTTCTTAGCTTGATGCATATGGGGGCGGACTCCTGTTACCGTATTGACTTACGGGATTAAACAGAACAGTAGAACGGACTGTTCCGGATCGGACGGAAATCAAAGGCAGTTTTTTTTCACCTGCGGAATACTCCCTTATAATATTCAGGATCAAATGACAAAAGAAGAACATATAAGATATTGGCGTGAAAGTGCTCAACACGATATTGACTCTTCAGAAATAATATTCTCTTCAGGGAGATATGATTGGTGTCTGTTCGTCGGGCATTTGGCATTGGAAAAAATTTTGAAGGCAATATTTGTCGCCAGAAATGACAATAACATACCCCCGAAGATTCATAATCTTGTCAGATTGGCGGAATTATCACGAATAGTATTATGTGACGAGCAAAAGTTTTTACTCGACAGGATAAACGATTTCAACATTCAGACACGATACCCCGACTATAATCTGGATTTTTACAAACGGTGTGACGCAGAATATGCAACAACCCATTTTGTCAAAATAAAGGAGTTTTATACATGGTTCAGCTCCCTTCTGAAATAAAAGATATAATTGACAGTTATCTCCATGAACTGAACCGGCAAAAAATTCCGATCATGGAAGCAATACTTTTCGGCAGCTATGCCAAAGGGAATTATCATGAATGGAGTGACATAGATATTGCTTTGGTTTCTGAAATATT
Organism: Desulfatirhabdium butyrativorans; assembly: GCA_020718785.1. Lineage (GTDB taxonomy): Bacteria > Desulfobacterota > Desulfobacteria > Desulfobacterales > DYRK01 > DYRK01. Next base: position 718 of record DYRK01000742.1, read on the forward strand.
TACCGGCAAGCGGATACATGACAAGGATAAAATAAGGAGAATTACGCTTTCTGTAAGCAGCCGGATAGAAGTAATTCCTTTTTCGCTTGGAGAGTTTAATCTGGAAAATCCTTTGGCAAAAGAAGTTTTGACAACAGGAATCAAACTCCGATATCCTATATTGCAAAAATAAATTTTTTACAGGATACCGGCAGGCAGGTTTTTTCCCCTGCGGAATACTCCCGTTACGGTATTTATATGCAATTCGAGTGGGATGAACAGAAACGCAAAACGAATATCCGCAAACACGGTTTTGATTTCAGAGACGCCCGGAAAGTATTCAGTTCGCATATACTTGCAGCTTCCGATGACCGGTATGACTACGGCGAAGACAGTCAGATCGGAATCGGTATGCTTGAGGGCAGAATTGTTGTTGTCATATTCACAGAACGTGATGATACCGTCCGTATCATTTCAATGATGAAAGCACTGACGCATGAAAGAATCAGATATGAACAGCATCTCGGAAACCGACTGGGATATGATTGATTCACTTACAGACGAGACTGTTGACAGGACAGAACTTCCGCCGCTGGATGACTCTTTTTTTGCCAGAGCCGAGTGGCGGATGCCTGAACAAAAACCGGTACCTGTCACTATTCATATAGACCCCGATCTGCTCGCATGGTTCAAAGATCAGGGCAGTGAGTATGAACAGCGTATGATTGCCGCTCTCCGTATCTACGCCCAGGCACATAAAGCACAGGATGCCGGCGGATAATAGAAGGCAGCTTTTTCTCCGGCAAAATACTCCCGTTACGGTATTGACTCATTTACGGATTTATGAGATTAAAGAGAACAGCAGAACGGGCTGCGCCGGGTCAGACGGAAGCTTAAAGGTAGGTTTTTTCTGCCGCAAAATACTCCCGTTACGGTATTGACTCATTTACGGGTTTATGAGATTAAACAGGACAGCGAAAGGATTTATGGGATTAATCAGAGACTGCGGTCAGCGTAAAAATCGGATAACTTATGGAAAATATTCAAACAGCCAAAAAGAAATTATTTTTTGAGATAGAACAGTTATCAAATCCATATATTATAATGGAGTTGGAATTGTTTATCCAATATCTCAAATTCAAACAATCGGGCATCATCATCCGGTCAGGTGACAGCGATGTGTTACAACCGGAAGATGACCCTGTTCTTCGTGCCTTCGGATTGCTTGATGTCGCTCCCTTTTCCGATACGATTGATGACACCCTTTACGGTGCCGTATGAAGACCGTGTTTATTGATACATGGGGTTGGATCAACATTTTCAATCGGAAAGAACGTCATCATCAGGAGGTGAGTCAGTTATACCGCAATCTCCGACAGAAACGAGGGATAATCGTTACGACTGATTATATTTTGGATGAAGTCTATACCCTTCTTTTCAAACGCGTCCCTGTTGATAACGCGAAAAAAGCTGTCGAGATTATTTCTACAGCGATTGAAAGCGGGTATATCAGCTTAGTCTGGATTACACCGGAACGCTTTAACATAGCGCAGAAATTACGAATCAAATTTCATGATAAGCCGGACATTTCATTTACAGATATTACCTCGATAACTGTCATGCAAGAACTTGAAATCTCGGAGATTATAACCGGTGATGCTCATTTCACCCATGTGGGAATGGGCTTTGTGCTGTTGCCATAGCCAAACGGAAAGTCAAAGGCAGGTTTTTTCACCTGCGGAATACTTCCGTTGCGGTATTGACTGATTTTCGGGTTTATGAGATTAAAGAGAACAGCAGAAAGGACTGCGCCGGATCGGACGGAAATCAAAGGCAGGTTTTTTCTACCGTCAAAATACTCTCGTTACGGTATTGACAAACTTTCTGCTTTATGAGAGATTAAACGGAACAGCGGAAGGGACTGTGCCGAATTTGAAACTTAATTTGGCATGGAATTTGCGTTCCATATAAGTACCTCGTCAATAATTTTGTAACATTATGTGAACTCAATAACGTACTGGG
>DYRK01000743.1 GCA_020718785.1 Desulfatirhabdium butyrativorans
CGCAATATTATCCGATTTGAATTTTTATGTACACAATTCATTTCACATCAAACGTTATTGATAAAAAAATATCTCTGTTGTAAAATCAGCCGTTGAAGGAATAAAATTTACGCACTGGAATTTATTTTTCTGATTAATTGGCGTTTATTAGCGTGAATTAGCGGTTAAAATCATGCAACTGCCTAACTCCTATCATATTCGGCAGATCGAAAAGTTTCTAAATCCGGAGTGCAGTAAGAAAGGCGGAGGATTGCCGATATACTCACCACCGGCATAAATTGAGCTTTTGTAAAACGGTTTTGCAAACCGTTTTATCGGCAAAACGGTTTGCAAAACCGTTTTACAGAAAATTCGGAAAGCGCAGATTATGACTGTGGAAAGAATACTATGGAAAATGAAATGGACGTTCTTGAAGAAAAAGATTTTTTTAACAACCTTATCGCACTGTGTCCGGACAGCATCATCGGCATCAACCGGAAAGGCGTCATAATTCTCTTTAACAGAGCCGCGGAAAAGCTCACCCACTACGACAGCAAAGATGTAATCGGCAAAATGAGCATTGTTGAAATATATGGCTCCGCAGAACTGGCGCGCTTTCTGAAAAAGAAAATTTACAGTCCCGAATCCGGCGGCGTGGGTCAGTTGGAAGGATTTGAGATCGAAGTCGCGGACCGGTTCGGCAGGAAAATACCGATCCGTCTGTCTGCCACGCTGGTTTATGACAGAAAAGGGCAGGAAGCCGGAAGCGTAGGCTTTTTTCATGATCTTACGGTCAGAAAGCAGATGGAATCTCGGCTCAGAGAGCTTTCGATCACGGACAGCCTGAGCGGACTCTTCAATCAGCGTCATTTTTATTCGGTTTTGGAAGGAGAAATCGAAAAAATCAGAACACACGGCTCTCCAATGAGTCTGATCTGCTTTGATATTGACAATTTCAAACACTGCAATGACAAACTCGGACACCTCGAAGGCGACAATATCATCCGTAGCGTGGGACAGGTTCTGATACAGACTTTACGGTATTCGGATATGGCTTTCCGCTACGGCGGAGACGAATTCATGGTTATTCTGCCGGAAACAGACCTGATTTCAGCCGGTTATTTTGCCGAAAAAATCAGAAACGAATTCAATTCCCGATGGCCTTTTGATCTGCCCTGTGGCAATGAAATATCTCTGAAAGTAACGCTGAGTATGGGGCTGGCACAGATCAGCCCGGATGAAAAAGCCAATCTCTTTATCAAACGGGCTGATCTGGCAATGTATGAGGCTAAACGCGCGGGCGGCGACCTTATTGTAAAAGCGACTCAGCAGATCGGGGAAAAGCCCGGTGCCTGACCGGTAATTCTGTTGAAAAAACGATTTGCAAAATCGTTTTACAAATTCAGCAGATCGAAAACTTCCCGGCTGACCGGTTTTGACCCGGAATCCGGTTGTTGCAAAACTTTTCGATCTGCTGAAATTGTCATGTTGAAAAAATGATTTGGAAAATCGTTTTACAAAACGTCCCGTTGCAAAAACGATTTGGAAAATCGTTTTACTCAGGTTAAATCTTTATCAGATCGTATTCGCGGGTTCCGATTCCCAGACTCTGAGCATGGTCAAGCTGAATTGTCCAATCCGCTTTGGGATAAATTGCCTTGAATTTATCCTCGCCCGGATTCGTGTTCGAGGTCAGACAGGAACCCGGCAATCCTTTTTCCGCATTTACCATATCCGCGGATGCCTGATCTATTGCCACCGGGTCTTTGGATGCCAGAATCCCTATATTTCTCACAATGGGCGCGTCGTTATGACCGTAACAGTCGCATGCCGGGGAAACATCGGTGATGAAATTCACATTCAGCAGCTTTCCTTCTTTCCCTTTCAGGACGCCTGCCGTGTATTCCGCCATTTTTTCCAGAAAAACCGGAATTGTCTGATTCCACTGAATTTCTATCGCGCTGTTGGGGCAGATCAGAATACATTCTCCGCAGCCGATACATTTTCCCTGATCCAGCACGGCTTTTTCATCTTTCAGCGACAGCGCGTGCTGCGAACAGTGTTCCGCGCAGTCTCCGCAGCCGATACATTTTTTCAGGGTCACTTTCGGCGAAACATTGGAATGCTGTGCCATTTTGCCTCTGCGGGATGCACATCCCATGCCCAGATTTTTGATGGTTCCGCCGAATCCTGAAAGCTCATGTCCTTTGAAATGGGCTACCGAGATCAGTGCGTCAGCCTGAACAATTTCAGACCCGATGTAAACCTCTTTATCATGTTTTCCGCCGGTTACGGGAATCGCGGTTTCGTTTCTGCCCCTTAATCCGTCGGCAATAATGACGGGCGCATCCACCACGGAATAGGCAAATCCGTTCTGAACCGCTGTGATAAAGTGATTCACCGAATTGCCGCGCGTACCGGCATAAAGCGTGTTCGCGTCGGTCAGAAAGGGATTTGCACCGTGACTTTTAATCTGCTCAACGATTTTACGCAGATAAACGGGCCGGATATAAGCCGTATTTCCCGCTTCTCCGAAATGGAGTTTCACCGCGACAAGGTCTCTTTTTTTAAATGTTTCCGCAAGCCCCGCGGCATCCAGCAGCCTTCCGAGCTTACCCAGAAGATTTTCTTTGGGCGTTGCTCTCAAGTCCATAAAATAAACATTGCTTTTCATAAGTTCCTCCGAAAGTAGGGGCATGTCGGCGACATGCCCTCTGGTTCGCATTTTCAGCAGGGCA
>DYRK01000744.1 GCA_020718785.1 Desulfatirhabdium butyrativorans
AAGCAGGGGCTTCGGGCGCAGATGCGTTCCCAAGCAGGGGCTTGGGAACGAGGAACGAAAACCGCCTGCATAAACTCCGTTTATCGTTTCCTTTTGATAATATAGGCTGCAACCGCGCGAAGCGGATCGGATTTGCTGTCAAAAATCTCAAGAGCCTGCAAGGCATTGCCGATCAGTTTTTCCGCAAAGGCTTTTGAGGCTTCAATTCCCATCACAGAAGGATATGTACTTTTTTTCCGGCTGTTATCGGTCCCGGCAGCTTTGCCCATCACAGCCGGATCTCCGACAATATTCAAAATATCGTCTGCGACCTGAAATGCCAGCCCGATATGATCCGCGTATTGTTTCAGTCCGGCGGTCTGCTCCTCATTTCCATTGCCCAGAACTGCTCCGGCTTCTACCGAAGCAGAAATAATCGCGCCGGTTTTACACGCGTGCATGTCCCTGAGTTCCCCGGCATTCAGCAAAATGCCTTCCGAGGCAATATCACACATCTGCCCTTCGATCATGCCGCGGTATCCCGCAGCGCGGGCAAACAGTTGTATGACCCTGAGCATCCGTTCCGCATTGATCTCTGTTCCCGCGGAAGACAGAACTTCAAAAGCCAGAGTCAGAAGCGCATCTCCGGCAAGAATTGCCGTTGCTTCGTCAAAAGCTATGTGACAGGTTGGCTTGCCGCGGCGCAGTTCGTCATTGTCCATTGCAGGGAGATCGTCATGAATCAGAGAATAAGTATGAATCATCTCGATGGCACAAGCCGCGGGCAGAGCATTTTCTGCCTTGCCGCCGACTGCCTCGGCAGCCGCCATGCACAGAATCGGGCGTATCCGTTTTCCGCCTGCCATAAGAGAATATTTCATGGCAACTGCAATCCGGCTCGGGCAGGTTTCAAGAATTTCATTCAGCGCGTCGTCAACCTGTTTTCTTTTTGACGTAAGATATGATTTCAGATCAGACATTTTATTCAATATGTGAAGTTCAGTAGATCGAAAATGCCCCGGGCCGCTCCCGGCGGATTGACAAATCCGCCGGAAATGCTTGGGATTTGTCAATCCCAAGCGGGCATTTCTGGAAAACTTTTCGATCTACTGAAGTTATATATGAGGTTATTCGTCTTCCGGCAAAAAGGGTTTTTCAGAGATATTCCCTTCCGGATCGCGCAAAAGAATCATGATTTTTTTTTCTGTTTCATCCAATTTTTCAGAACAGAATTTTGAAAGCCTGATCCCTTCTTCAAATTTTTCCATTGCTTTTTCAAGGGGAAGCCCGTCTGAATCAAGCTCCTGTACGATTTTTTCAAGCTGACCGGCAGCATCTTCAAAAGTCTGCGGCTTTGCTGTTTTTCTTGTCATATCACACTTTCCTCTCAACACGGCAGATCAGCATTCCGTTTGCGAGCCTAAGCTCGATCATCTGCCCATCGCTCACGCTGTCTGCATCTCTGATCACGGTTTTATCGGGAATCGAACTTGCAATGCTGTAGCCGCGGCTCAGGATTGCCGATGGATTCAATGACCGCAACTGTTCTGTCCGCAATGAAAGGTGTTCACGTTTCTGACGGACTTTATTGACAAAGATTCTTATCAGCCGGGCTGTGAGATCATCTGTTTTCAGCCTGAATGCCTGTATTTTTTTTGCAGGATGAACCAGCCGCTCAGACATATTGCCGAGCAGTTTCCGGCGATGCCTGATATATCTGTAAAAACTTTCGTTCAGGCTCATGGAAAGCCTTGAACAATGCCGCACAAGATCGCTTTTTAACGGAACCGCCAGTTCCGCAGCCGCGGAAGGCGTAGGCGCACGGAGATCAGCGACAAAATCCGCAACAGTGAAATCTGTCTCATGTCCGACCGCCGAAATTATGGGAATCTCAGAGGCGAACACGGCTCTGGCAACCTTTTCCGAGTTAAATGCCTGAAGGTCTTCCAAAGACCCGCCGCCTCTTGCCAGAATTGCTGCATCCGCATCCCCTCGCTCGTTCAGGAGTTCAATCGCGGAAACGATTTCCTGTTCCGCGCCTTGTCCCTGAACCTTGACCGGCAGAATCTCGATATGAATATTCGGAAACCGTCTGGCGATAATGTTCAGAATATCATGAATCACCGCGCCGGTCGGCGAGGTTATTATACTGATTTTCTTGGGTAAAAGCGGGAGCGGTTTTTTATGTTCCGGATCAAACAGCCCTTCCGCGGACAAACGCGCTTTAAGCTGCTCAAATCCGGACTGCAAGGCCCCGATGCCTGCGGGTTCCAGATATTCGAAAATAATCTGGTACGTTCCCCGAGGCATGTAAACACTGATCCGCCCCAGACCCGTTATCCGCATTCCGTCTTCGGGTTGGAACTTCAGATTCCGGTTCTGCCCCTTGAACATAACCGCGGCGATTTGAGCATTTTCATCCTTTAAGGTAAAATAAAAATGTTTGGAAACAGGGACATGGAAATTTGAGATTTCCCCGGAAACCCAGACAAAGGGGAATTTTTCTTCAAGCAGGTCTCTGATTCCCGCGGTAAGTTCCGAAACTGTGTAAATCTGATACATTATGCTGTCCGGCAAGTTCAGGAATTTCCATAAAGATACATCTCTTATCATATCTGAATGTTTTATTCAATTGAAATGTTTGCTGCTATTCTCACCACCGGAATAAATTGCGCTTTTTCTCGTTCCCAAGCCCCAGCTTTTTTCTCGTTCCCAAGCCCCGGCTTGGGAACGCAC
>DYRK01000745.1 GCA_020718785.1 Desulfatirhabdium butyrativorans
GAAAACTGCCGTCTTCGGTCTCCGTATAATAATTGTTTCTGTCGCTGACCATAAAACCCTGCGAGACAAATCCGTGAATATCCGTTTTGCTCAGGTCGAAAGCATAAGTATTTCCCGCAGCAATACTCATAAAGATGACAAACAGAATTTTTTTCATCGAAAAACTCCTTTCCCCTATGGATTCACTTTGATAATTTTCACTTTGTCCGCACGGATATCTCCTGATCCGACAAATCCGATTGCTCCCAGCGTGCCGGATACGAAAGAGATGACCTCTGTTTTGTCTTTGAGAAACAGAGGCATTCTCCCTGTCCCGTTGAACACCTGAATTTTCCAGTAACTGCTGTACTGCGACGCAGTTTTTCCCACATATTCTTTAAGAAATGTTTCATAGTGCTTTTCGTCCCTGAAAAGTACGAATGTCAGACCTGCATTGTTGTCCCAGCGGGTTTTCTTCCCGAGAAATATTTCCTTTATTTCTCCTTTTGTCACCGAATCCGCCGCATTTTCATTTCCGACAATCACGACATCCTGCGTATCGGCAGACAGATTCTGCGGAAAAAACTCTGCGAACAGAATAATCATGACGCCGATAAAGTGGATATGCTTCATTTCCCATGACCTCCCTTTTTTTATCATTTTACAGTGGAATAATTCCTGACATCTTCCGGTTGCCGGTTAAAATCCGCCGCCCCGCAACCGGATTTCAACATCGGAATATATCATTTTCTGTTTTATTTCAAGAATATTTTTTATTCCGATCTTCAATTCGAATCAGAATCCGAAACCCGCGACCGTCACATCATCCTGCCGCTGTCCGCTTCCCTTATGAGCTTCGAATGCCTCAAGCAGCATTTCGCGCTGTTTTTCAAACGGCATCTGAGAAATTTCTTTCAGCAGGTCTCTCAATCTTCTGCTTCCGAACCGGCGGTCGTTTATATCCAACTGGTCCGTAAAACCGTCGCTGAGCAGATAAAAACACGTTCCGCTTTCGATATCTATGCTGTGATCGGTAAAATTGAAATTCAGGTCCGAGCGTTTATATCCGATGCTCTTTTTATCGCCTTTGATAACAGAGACTTGTCCGTTGTTGACATAATAAAGATGCATTTTTGCACCGGCAAAAGTCAGAAATGAAGGATTACAATCGTCAGCAACGGATCCGGTAGTCAAATTCACCAGTTTGACTATGGAAGCATCAAGCCCGTCATCGGATTTGGCATATTCCGTATCTTGCCGGAGAGTGGTTTTGACAATATAATTGAGGCGTCTTAAAATTTCAGCAGGATCATGACATCTCTCGTCTTTTACAATTCTCTTTAAAGCAGAAACTGCTATCATAGTCATAAAAGCACCCGGAACACCGTGACCCGTACAATCTATGGCCGCGATAATCAAGCCGTTATCGAGAAATTCCGTTAAGAAAATATCTCCGCCGACAATATCTCTGGGAAGCCAGATAAGAAGGCTGTTAGGAAGGTAGGTTTTGACATAATCCAGATTTGTCAGCAAAGATGTCTGTATTATTTTGGCATATTGAATACTTTCCATAATTTTTCTGTTGGATTCCTGAACAACTATCAGAGTATTGGCAAGTGATTCCTCAGCCTTTTTCCGATATATGATTTGTTTATTCAAGCGGTATGATCCCAACCCGATTCCGAGAAGTCCGATAAATAATAGCAGTCCGTGACCTGCTGTCAAGTTTTTCATCTGAGCCTTCTCGATTGCCAAAAAAGGTGACATAGGAATAGAAACACTTATTCCGCCTCTGATGTCTCCTTCTTTATATCCTTGTTTGGCATGACATTTCAGACATCCTTTTTCAGTTACCAACGGTTTCATAAGACGCATGTAAACTTTATCTTCCATTATCCGAACCGAACTGACTTCCTTTACTCCATGCTCGAATTTTTTCAAAGCATCGGCTTCCCATAAATCAGCCATATTCTGAGGACGAATCGGATTCAAACTGGTAATGTGTCCCCGGACACCGTGAGTCTGTTTTTCCAATTCATGCGCCTGGCGTGTCATATACGCAGGATTTATCAATGTCAGTACGCGGCCCGAAGGGGTTGTTATATCCCGTTCCGGCACATCCAGATACGGATTGGAAGGGGTATCTTCTTTGACCAGCGCATAGACTCCTCCGTGTCCGGCATTCCATCTGCGATAGATAATATCTTTTTCATAAGTGGAACGCGCCTGAGTTCTTGCCATTTCCGAAATATGGAGCTTTACCTGACGGATATTCCACATCAGTGAAAAAGCGATAATGAGAATCCATGATAATGCCAGAACAGCAACATACCACTTTAATCTTACGGTATCTTTTTTATTGAAAATATCCATTCGTCAGCCTCGTAGTCATTAAGATTATTTTTTCGTATTTTTTATGATAAAATTCAAATTGTTTGTTTATCAAAACCCGAACCCCGCCACCGTCACATCATCCTGCCGCTGCATAGTTCCCTTATGAGCTTCGAATGCCGCAAGCAGCATTTCCCGCTGTTTCTCAAAGGGCAGATGAGCGATTTCTTTCAGCACTTCTCTGAATTTTCTGATACCGAACCGGCGGTTATTGCCGTCCAACTGGTCGCCGAAGCCATCGGTTGCCATATAAAAAACCGTTCCTTTTTCAATAGGGATCGTATGATTGCTGAAATTGAAATTCAGGTCCGAGCGTTTATAGCCGATGCTTTGT
>DYRK01000746.1 GCA_020718785.1 Desulfatirhabdium butyrativorans
TGCCGAATGCCGGTGTGACAGATTGGTCTGCTTCAATTTCAATGTAAACACGGTTCCTTTGCCGACCTCGCTTTCAACCTCGAGAGTGCCGTTATATGAGGCCGCGATCCTATGCACAATCGCAAGCCCCAGCCCTGTTCCTCCGGGCTTTGTGGTGACAAAAGGATTGAATATGGTTTTCATAAGCTCTTCCGAAATTCCGCAGCCGTTATCGCTTATTTCCACCACAGCGACATGTCTGTTTCTTGCAGAATACATACGGATACGGATATATCCATTGTCTTTGACAGCTTCAGCCGCGTTCAAAAGAAGATTCCACAGAATCTGATGCAGATGGGAGGGATCCATCTCGGTTCCGATACCGACAGCAATCTCTTTGATAATCTCTATATTTTCATTGTGTATGCTGTCTTTTTCAAAAATCGTCACGGTTTCCGTAATGGCTTCGCCCAGATCAAAGACTTTTACCCTGCCTGCCGGCGGTTTTGCAAATAAAAGAAAATCGGTCACGAGCGAACCTAATCGGTCCGTTTCCCGGACAACAATCTGCATGAGTTTGTCCTGTTCGGGATTGCAGCGGATATCTTCCCTCAGCAACTGCACGGAACCTCTGAGCGAGGCAAGGGGATTTCTGATTTCATGGGCAAGTCCCGCGGCCATTTCGCCGATAGCCGCCATTTTTTCGACGCGTTTGACATGATCTTCCAAGGTCAGCAGCTTTTTCTGGGTTCTTCTTTCCTGTTCCGACAAAAGGCTGCTCAGAAAGGCAACCGCAAAACATGCCACCATTACCATAATGATTTTGTAAAGCACATAGCTCCAGGGCGAATCTATTCCGGGGGTGTCTCCGTCCATGTTGAAGGGTTTCAGAATCCTGTAAAACTCCAGATGGACCATTATCCCGTACTGAATACTGCAAAGTGCGGCAATTATCATGCTTCCCTTTCTGAAAATAAGCATACTTGCATAGATAATCACCAGCAGATAAAGAAAGGAAAAGACGCTGGAAAAATTGCCGGTCATAAAAATAATCAGGGATACAATTACCGTGTCTATGCTGATCTGAATATAAGCCGCAAAGGGTCCTTTCCATATTTTTTTCTCTGCCTCGGTCCTTCCGGGTTCGGGAAAGAGAAAGAATTTCAGTATCATGGCATAGCATATCGAAAGAACAAAAATACCGGCAATAAGTCCGTAGATTCCCAGCAGCGGCTTTGCCAGCGGCGAAGAGGTTTCGCTGATCTGCAGAACAATCGTTGATCCCAGCAGCAGAGTGGTAAACAGAAGTCTGAAAAATGTAAGCCATTTCAGCTTCTTATAGAAATCGGTTTCGGAACCGGACATGAACCTTCCTTTTGCCGAGGGGAGCGTCAGACCGCGCCTGCCATAGAGAAAATAGGAAGATACATGGCAATAACCAGGGTGCCGATAATCCCGCCCAGAAAGACCATCATCATAGGTTCGATCATTTCGGTCATGCCGTTTACCGCTTCATCCACCTCGTCATCGTAGAAATCGGCAATTTTTTCCAGCATAATATCCAAAGCGCCGGTTGCCTCGCCCACCGAGATCATAGAACATACCATTGACGGAAACACCCCGCTTTCCAGCAAGGGATCGGCCATGGTTCGCCCCTCCGAAATTTCGGACCGTACTTCATATATGGTCATTTCCACTGTCTTGTGTCCTGCTGTTTTTGCAACAATATCCAGGGCATCGAGAATTCCCACGCCGCTTTGCAGCATTGTTCCCATAGTACGCGAGAATTTTGCCACGGCGATTTTGCGGATCAGTATGCCCATGACCGGGAGTTTGAGGCTGAAATCGTCAATCAGAATATGTCCTTTTTCGGTTTTATAGAATTTTTTGAAAGCAAAAATTCCTCCTACCATGCCCCCGACAATAAAAATAACATTGCTTTTTACAAAATTGCTCATGTTTACGACCATCTGGGTCAAAGCCGGAAGCTGACCGCCAAGACCCGCGAACATATCCTGAAACACAGGGATAACGAAAACCATGATGACCATAACGACAATGACGGCAACAAAAATGGTAATCATCGGATACATCATGGCGCTTTTTACCTTTGCTTTTAATTTCGCGGCTTTTTCAAGATGTTCGGAAAGCCGGCGCAAAATAGTGTCAAGGATACCGCCTGCTTCGCCCGCCGCGATCATGTTTGCAAAAAGATCGTCAAACAGGTCCGGATATTTTTTCATGGCCTCAGCCAGAGTATTTCCGCTCTCGACAGTTATCTTTATATCTTTCAGCACCTTCCTGAAAGTCGGGTTCTCTGCCTGAGTGGAAAGAATGTCAAGGCATTGGATAATGGGAAGTCCTGCGTCAATCATGGTGGAAAACTGTCTGCAAAAAACAATGACATCCTTGGGGGTTATTTTTGGCTGAAAAAGAGCGATGCCCTCAAACATGTCTTTGGGCTTTTCTTTGATTGTGTAATCCAAAAGCCCGCGTTTTTTCACATAGCCTTCCACCATCCGGACATCTGTGACTTCCATTTCCCCCTTGAAAGTTTTATTGTTCTTTTTGGGATCTTTTCCTTTCCAGATATAGACTTTTGATTCTGTTGCCATGGAAAATCTCTCCTTTCTGCTGAGTGTGTCCCGTTAATCAGATTACACTTTATACCACAGTCCGGCGTAAAATAACAACAGATTTATCCGGAAATTCTGATTTTGAAA
>DYRK01000747.1 GCA_020718785.1 Desulfatirhabdium butyrativorans
GTTTCAATCCTTGTTTTAATGGATGTGGGACTTAGACCGCAAATTTTGCAAAAATCCTTTTCTTTCAACAACTTGACTCAAATCGAGATTGACCTTTTCTTGCCTTTTTTTCACCCCGTACCCCTTTGAAAAGCCCATTTTTTACCCCCCTTTACATGCTTTTTCCGTGAAAATCTGATTTGTTTTCAGGCACATACACGGAAGCAGAGACTTCCGCCAAATAAATTTGCCACATTCCGAAAGGCCGAATCCCGTTCATTTTTCAGCAAATATCCGATTATACTGAAAAACACCTCAAAAACCCGCTGAAGCTGTTTTTCGGTCAGCCATGTAAAGCTCGCCGTTTCAATCCTTGTTTTAATGGATGTCGAACTTAGACATTATAAAGACCTCCCAGATCGTAGGCAACGGTTCTTGTTTCAATCCTTGTTTTAATGGATGTCGAACTTAAACTGTAAGTTTCAGCCGCGGGGAACGCATTGCTGCGCCGTTTCAATCCTTGTTTTAATGGATGTCGAACCTAAACCGTGCGCTCCCACGCCGGAGCGCGGGAACGAGGGGTAATTTTCAAAGAACTTCGTCCTGCAATCTGGGAGAGCAGTATAATAGGGATCGGCCTGCCTGTCAAGAACTTTTTTCAGATTTTATAAAAAAAATCCGATCTCGTTCCCAAGCAGGGGCTTGGGAACGAGAAAACTCACGGTATTTTCAGCGGCTCAGACCCAGCCGCCTTTCAGCCAGCTCTATAATCCGCTTTACAAGATTCGAGATATCCCAGACCGATGCAGGATCAACCTCTGCCGCGCCCAAAGCCGGAATCACCGCTTTATCCCCGAACAGATCGTACTCGTCGGTATAAAATGACCGCACCGGCTCAACCGGTATTTCCTGCTCCGTATCTTTGGGATGAAGCAGATACAGGGAAATCACCGGCGAAATGCCGCCCTCCCTGCCGCTGATCCCGTGAACATAGCGCATGACGAGCATCGGCAGTTTCTCAAAAAAAACAATATCTGCCGCGGAATATTTGGCGTCGAAAACCGCAAGCACACGCTCCGGCAGTCTTCTGTTTCCGGAATGAAATCCGTTTGCAGAAATTTCAAGAATATAGTCGGGAACCCGCTTGGAATTGAACCGCGTCCTTTTTCCTTTTTTTCTGTACATATCCCATATCCACCCTTCCACATTGAAATAAAGATCATCTTTGGCATCTTTATGTCTGTGGGAGCGGATTTCTTTCTCATAATACAGAGTCATGGAAATTCTGCCGCGTTCAAAGCGATATACAGAATCCGGGACACCGTCCTGCTGGGTCATGCTGCTGTAAGTTTCAGCCGGCGGGAATATATTGCGCCTGAATCCCAATTTCTCCATAGCGTCAACTAACTTGTACAGACAGAAATACTCATAAAGCTCGTCTATGGAACGGACACCCACCAGAGCTTTTTCATCAGACCAGTCTGCCCTGCCCATCTGATACCAGTTTATGATTTTTTCAACAAGAATGCGGTAATGCAGATTTGCCTTTATCCAGGGCGTGAGAGAAGGAATTCCCGCAAGAAAGCGCGATACCGGAATCCTGAGATTCAGAATCCGTACCAGATAATTGCATTTTTCCAGCAGCATATCGCATTTTCCCTTGCGGGCTTTGAAAAGCTCGCGCAGGGAAGTTTTGATCTCCGCGCTGAAACTCACATATCGGTCAGTATCCTCATTTTCTTCGCTGCCTTTGGAAGCAGGCGCGCTGGATTCTATACGGTCGCATTCTTTACGCGTCTCTGCCAGAAAAGTTTTGATGCTGTTGAGATAGCTGTGCAGAATCTGATTCTCATACACATCGCTGTTTTCTGCAAGCTCGTTGACCTCTAATTTGTTTACGGTATAGGGACGGCTGTCAATCACGGCAACCGCATCGCTCATATCTCCTGCGGGAACAAGAATATCCGGATGCGAGATAAGCCATTCCGCGGTGTTGGCTTCGAAATAATCCGCAGGCCCGGGCTGATGAACCACACGCCTCGGAACCAGCCGGGTACAGTGACGCGCCAGCAGAATGGGAAGCTGCTGCTCGAAAAGATTCAGGCCCTCTTCCACTTCTTTGAGAAAGCCCGCAACCTTTCGCCGGTTCTGCATCATCTCCACCTGCGTCACGCTGAAGCAGGCATCCGCGAGATCGTAACTGTGCAGAGCCAGATACTGGATAATTTCCCTGAGACGCTCCGCGGTGATCTTTCTTGCCTTGATCTCAAAAGGGGCAAACTCTATCCACTGCTGTTCTCCGCCCTTTTTCTTGATCTCTATATCCAGCTGGCAGGAGCCGAAGCAGTTGAGAAAAAATGCCTGATACCGGTTCGCTCCTCTGGATTCCGGATGCCAGATATAGAGCATCCGGTTATTCAGGCGTCTGGAATCCGAAGGCGGTTTGGGCAGGTCCGATATCCAGAGAATCGGACGTTCGGTGTGATAGGGAGCAACCAATTTGAAGCAGATTTCCTCGTCTTCATGAATCCACTCTGCCGGTCCCTCCGACACTTTTTCCCACAGGGAAAGTTCGATATGCCTCCCCTGTCTTTCTCCGCCCAGTATCTGGATATAAAATTTGAAATCCTGCTGACTGTTTATCATAGTTGAGGTCAGGGGTCAGGGGTCAGGGGTCAGAGGTCAGAGGAATTGTTTTACCCCTGACCTCTGACCCCTG
>DYRK01000748.1 GCA_020718785.1 Desulfatirhabdium butyrativorans
GGTCAGACATTTCTGTCTGACGGTGTGTCGGTAGGTCAGACATTTCTGTCTGACGGTGTGTCGGTAGGTCAGACATTTCTGTCTGACCTTTATTATGAACAGGCAAAAATGCCTGTTCTACCGCATGCCGCAAAAAAAAATTATAAGTCTTTAAGGTCGCTCGCTTATTGTCTGTACGGAGAAATAAGAAATGAAGAATCTTAAAAAAAAGCTGTCCGTTATTTTCATCAGCCTTATTGCTGTTCTGACGCTTGTTTCCGCAGGCATCGGCATCTGGCTCTACACCCGGCTGCCGGATATTGACGGTGCGTTTTCAGGCAAATATCTTCACGATAAAGTGACTGTAATCAGAGACAATTGGGGCATCCCCCATATAGAAGCGCAGAATGGCTCAGACGCATATTTTGCATACGGTTTTACGCTGGCTCAGGATCGGCTGTTTCAATTGGAATTGCAGCGACGGGCTTCAAAAGGGGAATTGGCGGAAATCTTCGGTCCCTCTTTGCTGAATACGGATAAAATGTTCCGAACCTTCATGTTCCGGCATACCGCAGAACTGCAACTGAAAAATGAGAAAAACTTTGATCCTGAAGCACTCGGGCTGCTCGATGCTTTTCTGACCGGGGTCAATTTTTTCATTGACACGCAAAAACTGCCGGTAGAATTTGCGCTGCTTGGTATCAAGCCTGAAAAATTCACAAGGACCGATTGTCTCTCCATGATTGCTTATATGGCATATAATTTCTCTTTTGCCATTGAAACCGACGCTGCATTTTCTATGATAAAGGCAGGGTTTCCCGACATTGATATTGATGTCCTTTTTCCAGAGTATTCCCTCGAAAATCCCACAAGCATCATGGATTCCGATGAAAGCCCGAAACCCGGTCTCGCCCCCGCTGCCGAGTCTCAACCACCGGTCACAGGTTGCCAGCCGCCAAAATCGCTGCTCCGAATCGCCGCTATACTTAAAGATACAGTCAGATTTTCTCCGAAATTTTGGGGCAGTAATTCATGGGTCATAGCGCCGTCGCGCTCCGAATCCGGGAAAGCCATTCTGGCAAACGATCCTCATGTAAGCCTTTCAAATCCCTGTGTCTGGTATGAGGCACATATCCGATACGGAGATTATGAGAATTACGGCTGGAATCTGCCCCTGCTGCCTTTTCCGATGATCGGCCACAATCGCCATAAGGCATGGGGACTGACCATGTTTCCCAATGATGACCTCGATCTGTACTACGAGACATTCCATCCTCATGACAAAACGCAGGTCATGTATAAAGGCGAATGGGTAAAGATCAGCACTTTAGAAGAAGTCATAAAAGTGAAGGGAGAGCCGGACGTAAAATTAGAAATCAGAATCACGCCGCACGGTCCTTTGATTACGGATTTTTTAGAAGGCTATTCAAAAGAAAAGCCGGTATCCATGTACTGGGTGTTTCATCATGCCGAGAATCCGGTTTTGGATGTGGCGTATCGGATGGGAACGGCAAAATCTCCCGAAGATTTTGAGAAAGCCGTTTCACGGCTGGCAGCTCCGGGGCTGAATGTCTCATATTCGGATCATGAAGGAAATATCGCGTGGTGGGCTGCCGGGAAAATACCTGTCCGCCCGGTACATGTAAATCCCAAAGAAATATTGGACGGAAGTTCCGGCAAAGATGAAATACTCGGGTATCTGCCTTTTGAGGAAAATCCGCATCTGATGAATCCGGAAAACGGCGTCATTGTCACTGCCAACAACAAACCGACAAACAAGCCTGTAGGTTCTGTCGCAAATCTTCCGGGATATTGGCCTCCCTGTGACAGAGCTTCAAGAATTACTCAAGTGCTTTCCGGAAGAGAAAAATGGAATATCGAGGCGTTAAAGAAAATTCAATTGGATGTGAAATCATATTCGGGACCGGAAATGACCGCCAATATCATCCGTATCCTTGAACAGAATCCGAATACAGTGAAAGATTTTGAGGACATTGAAAAAGAAGCTTACAACAGACTTAAATCATGGGATTTTCAGAACGATGTCTCATCTGCCGGCGCGACGGTCTTTCATTTTACATGCGATCATATCCTGAAACAGATTCTGGAGAATAAGCTCGGAAATAAACTTTTCGAACTGTATTACTATGGGACATGGGAATCTCAGAATTTCCTGAAAGCTTTCCTGAGAGAAGGACGGTCTCCGTTTAAGGATAACGGAACCGATATAAAAAAACAGGCGGTCGTGGCAGGATTTAAACAGGCAGTCAAAGTGATGAAAGAAACACTCGGCGGAAATATTGAGAAGTGGCAGTGGGGGAAAGTCCATACAATTGAATATGCTCATCCGGTCGGTGAACAGGCGCCGCTGAATCTTATTTTCAATATAGGTCCTTTTCCTGCTCCTGGCGCATCGGATGTGATAACTAATTTTGCCGCAGATATCAAAAATGACAGATATGAAAGTCATGTTGGACCATCTCCGAGGCGATTAATTGACTACGGCGATTTAGGCAAATCTTATGCAGCCCTTCCCACAGGCAATTCCGGAAATTTCCTGAGTCCGCATTATGACGATCAGGCGGAAATGTACATCGGGGGCGAATACCGGACTGTCAATTTCACATCGGAACAGATCGGCAAAAACAAAAGGCATGAGATGATATTTATGCCTGAAAAATAGAACCGCAGGCTGCAATAAACGATTTGCATCTA
>DYRK01000749.1 GCA_020718785.1 Desulfatirhabdium butyrativorans
GAAATTGTTTATGCATAATTCATGCCAAGAAAAACCAAACTTGAAGTATAATATCTGTTTTTTGATTCCGGCATGTTTTCTGACGGCTTTCAGGAATGCTTTTTCAAATCTGATCTCCATCATTCACCGAAAACTTCGTCAAAAGTATGCCATTTTGCGGACCCGTCCCGCAGCCTTGTCTGAACATCTTTCAATGCCTGACAGAATTTCGGATCGGAAAGAATGACTTTCATGCTGTCACTCTGAGTCTGCCGTTTTAATCCGAGGATAAACTGAGTGATAACATCGGATGTGGTTGTCCGGTTTTCCTGAGCATAGATTTTTATAAAATCTGCAAGGTCATGATCAAGACTGATATTTAAGCGTGTTTTCAGCATATATGCCCCCTAATATAAACATAAAATACGCATATAAGGAATGACTGTCAAGAATTGCGTATAAAAAGAAAAAAAGCCCGCAAGGTGAAAACCTTACGGGGTTGGGGTTTATCTCTTATTTTGCAATGTTCTGCAAAATAAACAACGCTTCTTCATTGCCGATTTTTCCGTCTCCGTTCACATCATTCATACAGAATACCGAGGGCGGAGCCGTCGCTGATACGATTTTCAGAGCAATGACCGCATCAGACAGAGTGACAGAATCGTCGCAGTTCAGATCGCCCGGAACTCATTTCCGCCGGATGATACTTCCAGAATGCCGGAATCATACTGGCAATCCGCAATACCCGAATACTCATTCGCTCCCGATGCACTCATCGAGACATTCTGAGAATAAGAGAAGGACTGAGACAGCGTTACTGCCGGCGCAGAACTCAGAGAATCCCCCGAAGCCGTAATTGTCAGGCGATTGGAATCGGAACTGTCCGGCTTTGCGCTGACAACCATGCCTGAGAACGCATCATCTCTCGGAGAGATTCTGTTTTTCGGAAGAATCAGGACATAGCTTTCTTTCACAGCGTCAATCTCGGTCTCGGCTTTTCTGCCTTCAAAATACGCTTCCAACTGCTTGCCGATCAGCAGACTGCCGCATTTCACAATGCCCTTTGCATCCGATTTTCCCTGAAAACTCTTACGGTCAGGCGAGACCAACCAGACATCGGCTCCGGAAATCTGATTTCCGCTTTCATCCAGAACAATTGCAGACGCATCAAACACATCTTCGTTCTGAGGGCTGCTTCGGCGTCCCGGACAATTCCATTCGATAAAATTGACCGTATCTCGGTTCATAGCCGCAGGATAGTTGCGTTTGCTTTTGTCGCTGTTCGGATAACTGCCGGTCGTATGCGGCGGAACAATCAGATTGCTGAAAAAGGCATCTGAAAAACCCTGTCCTGCCATCTGCTGTTTAATATCGTTCTGATAGTACGACTTCAGAAAACTCCAGCAGCTTTGTCCCTGTCTGCTCATAAACTGAGTGGTTACAAGATCAGGATTCATTGAAGATGAGTAAGTACGGAGGAAATAATCCGTAGGATCACTCATCTCATGTACTCCGTTATATTGAGAGTCCATCAGACCATAATTTTTAGGAAATTCATTCAGCTCTCCGGTGTCTCCGTCATGGGTCATTCTATATGTCCATGTTCCGTCGGTTACTTTTTTTCTACTATAACTTAAATATTCATCCCAAAAACCGAGAAGATAATGCCCGGATTCATGCCCCAGAGCCGAATACCAGTTATAGCCGTCAGGAGCAGCGCTTGCCCACTCTTTGCCCATGGAGATACGAGTTGTCCAATTAGTCCTGTTTCCGAAAACATGAGCATTGGGCCACTCGGAATTTTTTACCTGCACATCGCAGTACAGTATCCACCTTGCGGATGCGGAAATTGTAAAACTCGCTAAAATAGAGATTGCCATTGCTGTCAACGGCTATGCCCGTGGGACCGTTAAGTTGTGCGGCAGTGGCGGATCCGCCGTCTCCGCTGAATCCACATTCACCATTCCCTGTGACAGTGGAAATGATGCCAGCGGTATCTACCTTGCGGATGCGCTCATCGGCACCATCAGAAATGTATAAATTACCGATGCTGTCAACGGCTATGCCCGTGGGACCATAAAGCTGTGCGACGGTGGCGAGTCCACCGTCTCCGCTGAATCCCTGTGTACCATTCCCAGCAACAGTGGTAATAATTCCTCCGGCATAAACCGGAGAAAATACCCCTCCGCATAAGACAAGCAAAATTAAAGCGATAGACAGACAGCCGACTGATTTCAGAGGGAAATTTTGATGTGCCATGATGGATATCTCCTGTTTTTTGGGTTGAACGAATTTTATGATGATTCAGACTTATATCAAATAGTTGCGGATGTCAAGGAAAATTTTCAATGTCCGGGAAATTGGAACCCTGATTCAAGGATTAAAGGATTGACATGATTGCTGTTCAGCACTCCGGACTTTAAAACGATTTGAAAAATCGTTTTACAGTAAAACGGCTTTTCAAGCCGTTTTGTGTCTGTGCCAAAATTTCATTTCAGCACTCCGGAAGGCTTGACAGAAATCCTGAAAATCCTTTAATCCTGTGAATCAGGGTTCAGACAGTTGAATCAGGGTTCAGACAGCCCTGTTCAGCCGCCGCCGTGCTGACCGATCTTATAAAATGGGTCATTTCAGCACTCCGGAAGGCTTGACACAAATCATGAAAATCCTTTAATCCTGAAAATCAGGGTCAAAATCAGGGTTCGGACAGTATGC
>DYRK01000750.1 GCA_020718785.1 Desulfatirhabdium butyrativorans
CAGGATTTTATTTTTTCATTTCCGCACTCCTCCGTTAAAAACAAAAAAAGGGATCACGTTTTCACGTGATCCCCTGATTTGATTAAATGGTAGCGGAGGCTGGATTCGAACCAGCGGCCTTCGGGTTATGCTTACCAACTACAGTTTTCACTGCCTGAATCGTCAGTTTGTGGTCTGGACTTTCCCTTCACCCTCAGCTTTATCTGTTAGGGTGCCTTCCTCACAAGTCTCTACACCTTCTCTGAAAAAATACTCAAAAAACTAACCTCAGAGCTTGGCTCGGGATTGCCATTTTACAGGGTTCCCCGAATTTGAAAGGTAATCACACACAAGTTTCCTCATGTGCCGCCCATTGCAATATAAATATAATTGCTTTAAGCCCGACGAGCTACCAGACTGCTCCACCCCGCAACAACTGAAAAGGACTTTAGCCTGATTCAAAACAGATGTCAAGCTTTTTTTTCAAAAATTTAATAATGAGGCGATTTTTTTTTTCACCTCTTCTTTTTCAGCCTCGGAAACGCATTTGTTTCTGTACCGAAAAAGAATCTGTTTGCTGCGCCCTGTATGACCCGACAGGATTTCCAGACAAGATTTCGAGACCCCGAAAAATTTGGACAGATATTTGATACACTGTTCATTTGCCGCGTTATCCACAGGCGCGGCGGTCAGCTTGATTTTGACCGCGTCTCCGTGAAGCCCCGCGACCGCGTTCTTGGATGATCTGGGCTGCACAAAAATTTTAAACGCCAAACCTTCGGGTGTTTCTTTGACAGACAGCATTTAAATCCGTGATCCGTAGTGCAAAACCATTTTTAGGACTTACGCACTTGAATTTATTTTTCTGATTCATTGGCGTTTATCAGCGTCAATTAGCGGTTCGAATCATGCAAATGCCTAACTCCTGCAATTTTAATAAGATTGGCATTTTTGCACCGTCAGACTGCTCCGTGACCCTTGCGTATCGTGTTGATAATCCTTGTTGATGAAAGACCGTCTGTAACGGGAAACAGAACCACACGCCCGCCCAGCCGTTCCACAATCTCATAGCCGGATACTTCTTCAGGAGCATAGTTGCTCCCTTTGGTCAGGATATCCGGCTGAAGAGTCTCAATAAGCTGCTTCAGTTCATCGGAAGAAAAAGTAAGCACATAGTCAACACTGTCAAGCGCGCTTAAAATCCGAACCCGCTCTCTCGCGGCAATGACAGGTCTGTCATTGCCTTTCAGTTTCCTTACAGAAAGGTCATCATCTATTGCCACGATCAGGACATCCCCAAGTTGTTTTGAGGCTGAAAACAGCATGATATGCCCTGTATGCAGGAGATCGAAACAGCCGTTTGTCAGGACAATCTTTTTCCCGCTCTGTTTCAGTTCCCTCACAATCCGCGACAAATCGGCTAAGGATTTATTTTTAATCAGGGAATTATCCGGGCATTTATTCCATGCCGCGGCTAATTCTTCTCTTGAAACCGTTGCAGTTCCTACTTTGCCCACCACAATTCCCGCGGCAGTATTGGCAAGCTCGGACGCTGCTTGAAGTGATAAGCCTGATGCAAGCGCAAGCCCCAGCACCGCGACCACCGTATCACCCGCGCCGGATACATCATAAACCTGCCTTGCCTCGGCTCTGATTTTATACGGCGGCTTGTTCGGTTCAAACAGAACCATGCCTTCTTTTCCGCATGTAATCAGCAGGTTTTCAATGCCTGTGTTTTCAAGCAGCGTGTTTCCGGCTTTCAGGAGCAGGGAATCATCTTTGATTTCGATTCCAGATGCTGTCGCGGCTTCTTTTTTATTCGGAGTCAGCACGGAAACACCTGAATATTTTTTAAAATTGTCTCCTTTGGGATCGGCAACCACAATTTTTTTATGTTTCCGGGCAGATGCAATAAGCCTTGACAGCAGAGGATCGGTCAGCACACCCTTGCCGTAATCGGAAATCAGCAGCCCGTCTGTTTCAGGAATTGTTTTTTCCGCAAATTCTGTAAGCATATCAAGAACCTGAGCGGAAATTTCCTTCCGGGTTTCCCGGTCAATTCTCAGAACATGCTGATGAGCCGCGATAATCCGTGTTTTCCGGGTGGTACGTCTTCCGGCTTCTTTGATAATTCCGCGGGTATCCGCGCCCAGTTCGGTGAATTTGCCGAGCAGACGCTCACCGTCGCTGCTGTCTCCTATGACTCCGGCAACAGAAACTTTTGCCCCCAGCGAAACCAAATTATTCACCACATTTCCCGCGCCGCCAAGCGTATAATTTTCGCTTTGAACCGAAACGATCTGAACCGGAGCCTCCGGAGAAATTCGGTCAACCTCGCCCCAGACATATTCGTCCAGCATCAGATCGCCTGCCACAAGGATGCGGCAGCCATTGAAATTCGGAATATTCATGTTTTCAAGCCTGAAATAATAAAGGTATTTTTTTAATTAAAATTTGTTATTCTTGCCACCGTCATAATCTGCGCTTCTGTAGAACGGTTTTGCAAACCGTTTTTGCGGAGAAACGGTCTGCGTCTGTTTTAAGCAGAGGCGTTTTACGGCAGCGTTCGGAAGCGCAAGATTATGCCGGTGGATAGATTGAGCGGGATTTTTGCACTCCGGATTTCTTATTGCAGAGCAGTGTGCAGGCTATGAGCCTTGAAATTCATTTCAAGGCTCATAACCAAGTGCCTTGAAATCTTTTATTTC
>DYRK01000121.1 GCA_020718785.1 Desulfatirhabdium butyrativorans
ACCACAGTCCGGCGTAAAATAACAACAGATTTATCCGGAAATTCTGATTTTGAAAGAAACTCGTCGGCTGATGTCACAGGCAGCTTAAAAAAAATCTGATTCATCCGGAGTGCAGAAATGCCGATTTCATAAGATGGGTTTGGCACACACCTTGCTGAAATTTCATTTCAGCACTCCTCCTTAACTTAACGGCAGTTAAGCAGGCGACCTGAAAATGCCATTAAGAAAAGCCTTTTGGTTCGGCAGCCTTTTTCTTTTTTTCGGCAGAGCAGGGACAGTCTTTGCAGTTGCCGCAGCACTGATGTTTTTGAGGCGCGATGATGACTTTGCTTCCCTGGGGCGCAATCTCAAAGCCTTTTTCTCCTTTGAAAAAAATGCGCTCCGCGGGCAGCAGGCTGAATTTCAGTCCGAAACGGAAGATATCGCATCCGAAAGGGCAGAGATGATGCAGATGATTCGTGTCAATAAAGACCTTTTCCCCTGCCGTCATATCGGTCGCTGATAAAATTGATCAGTTCCAATGCGGAACTTCCGTCGAAATCTCCTCTGGGACGCAGATGAAGATTGCCTTTGCCGGTTTTCGATTCGATTTGAAAATCGGCACTCATGGTTTTTTCCTCCGATGACTGAAAACAGAATATGTTGAATTTTATCCTTATTGTCAGACAATGCCCTGACAATTTCAGGATCAAAGCGGGTCCCGGAACATACCGCAATTTCATCTGCAGCCTCGTCAAAGGCTTTGAGCGGCAGCCTGTCATTGCAGACAGACTGTCTGCCGCTGCGATAATTCTTGCGCCCAAAGGAATTGCCTTGCCCCGGAGTCCACGCGGATATCCTCTGCCGTCGTAACGCTCATGGTGATACAGCACTATCTCGCATATACCGGCTCCTGCAATTTCCCGAACCGGGCGGAGAATGTCTGCCCCGATCTGCGGATGCCTGCGGATTGCTGTCCATTCATCCTCGTTCAATTCACCGCGCTTGTTCAGAATACGATCCGGCACGCCGATTTTTCCGATATCATGAAGATGTCCTGCGATATGGATAATATCTGCACGCTTTTTTCCCAGACCGAGAGACAATGCCAGAATCCTAGATATTTCAGCAACTTCCAGCGAATGTTTTTCCGTATAAGGGTCTTTGGCGTCAATGGCATTGCCCAAAGACTCGGCAAACTGATGAATCGCTGTGATGGATTTTCCTATGTTCAAAAGGCTGATACCTTCTTGTCTGACTGACAAAAAAAGGCGCAGCCCGACATCCCTGCCGAGTTGCGCCTTCACTTTTTCCGCACGGATTCAGCCGGAAACCGTAAGACATCCCAAGTTATTCAATAATTAAAAAAAACGAAAAAAAATTGCAGGGTCAGGCCGGCGGCATGACCTGCCCGAATCCGATACCTTATTTTCAGATGAGACAATGGCAGAAATGCACAAAAACAATTTTTTATATCGAACTCACGTCATTTTAATAAGATTCGCATTTCAGCACTCCTCCCCCTTAACTTAATGGCAGTGAAGCCGGGGTTTGAATTTGGTAACGGAAAAAAATGCCATCTCTGTTATCTCCCGGCAACAATTCTTTTTGCCCATCCGATATTGCTGAACAAGAGGCAGGAGATCGCGGTTGAGGATAAAGGCGCGTCCGGTTGAATCATGCGCCGCAGTTCTTTCATTTTTGCGGAAAGACGCTCCTTTACTGCGGCTCCGCCGCCTTCATTCAGACGCTTCATTAATTGCTCGCATTCTTCCAGCTTTCTCCGACAGTTGCGCCAGACATCCCGGCGGGCTTCCGCAAGCGGCTCATAATACAGTTTCAGCCGTCTGACGGTAACTTCCACCCGCTCATTTTGCCATTTGTCTAATCCGGGTGTCGGGATTGCTTTGCCTTCTTCATCAAATGCCA
The DNA here is from genome assembly GCA_020718785.1 of Desulfatirhabdium butyrativorans. Classification (GTDB taxonomy): domain Bacteria; phylum Desulfobacterota; class Desulfobacteria; order Desulfobacterales; family DYRK01; genus DYRK01. The sequence continues at coordinate 1,909 of DYRK01000121.1, forward strand.
GCAGTCCCGGATCGTCGGGATTTGCCGGGTCAAGCAGATAATAAATCTCGTCTTCGATTGCCCGATTAAGGGATGTCGCAGCAAAAGAGCCTTCACGAAGCGGAAAAAATGTTCCTTTGCTTCTGTTGCCGACATTCCCGCAGATACGGAAATTGGTCCATTCAAAAGCAAGCCACCAATATCCCTCCCGTTCTGTACCGTCTGAATTTTTTGCCTTCTTTTTGGGGCGAAAATGCTCGACTTCAGGGTGGGAATAAATGTCCTTTGCCTCTGAAAACCAGCATTTGCCGTGAGAAAGATTTAAAAGCCAGTCTTTGAAACTGCGCCATATATGGGAATTGGCATCAATTATCTCGTTGCGTTCTTTTTCAGTTTTAGCAACTTCGAGCTTTCGGGTCGCTTCCATTGCTTTTTTCAGCAATTCCGGCGGAGGCGTTTTTCCCTCAATGGAGATATAAATCATTCATTCTTCTCCGAAAGGATTTCATCAAGGATTTCATTGGCGATTTTTTCCTGCTCATCACGCTCTTCAGGCGTCAGCACAGGCTTTCTGATTTTTTGCCGTTTCGCCATTTCCCTGACAAAAAGATCATAGTAGGGATCACGATGGTTCATTGTAAAACCGAGTCCTGCCAGTTCATCAGACAAGTTTCTCATTTCAGCATCTTCGGCAGGAGAAAGCTTGTCTTCTTTGGCAAAGAGTTCATTCCGCCGGTGAATCTTGTCCAATGTCTTCAGATCAACTGTGGAACTCAGACGGAACAATTCGCTTTTCAGCAGCCCCGCCACTCCCATCCCGCGGGGGTCTTCATCCGGAGTGATCGTTATGATCCTCTCTTTTTCTTTGAGCAGAACTCTGACCTGTTCTTTGAGCAGTCCGCCGATAACCAGCGGATCATGGGTTGCCATGATAAGCTGGCTGTTGCTGCCGGTTCCGACCACACCTTCCACTGTATCCAAATAACTGACTTTCCAGACCGGATTCAGATGCGTGTCCGGTTCATCCAAGAGAAAAAGGGATTCTTCGTCTTTGGTAAACTTCATCAGACCGATGACGGTAAGCAGTTGCTGTTCGCCTTCACTCAGTTCTTTGAAAATCATCTCGCCTTTGACACCCCGGCGTCTGACTTTGATTCTCACTTCACGGATCAGATCATTGATATAAGTGCTTTCAAGGTGTGCGAAAAACTCGCCGGGCGTTCTGTACATGCCTGCAAGCTGACGGAGTTTATTTTCATCTTTTACAAACAGATATAAAAGGTCTTCATCCTGAGTCCGGTCCCGGAAATCGGTTCTGATCTTTTCCTGATTGTAAATCGGCGCAAGAGAGTGTTCCCACAGATTGCCAAGAAATTTACTGACAACGCCTACGGAATACCAGAATCGCTCATCCCCCTGTTCTTTCATTGCCGGTTTGATCGTTTTGGCAAACCAGGGGCGTTTCATCACAAACAGAACAGATTCAAGGGATTCGATGCTGAAATATTCTTTCAGGAAGTTTTTTGAGGTTTCATCTTCGTCTGTCATATAAGCCATCAGCACATATTGGCTGTAAACGAGGTTGCAATAGAAAAAGCGGCGGAGCGATTGCTCATCTCCTTTGCGTAAGGCCTCATAGCACCGTTTCTGATGCGGGTAAAAGAGTTCTTCAAGACGCTGACCGGGGCCGGAGTAGTAAGCAAAGATGTGTTTGGGCAGGTAGTCATCAATATTTTCCCGGAATTTTTTTATCGGCGTTTTATTTCCATCCACAGAAATATTCATCTGCGGCTTTCCCTCAGGATCCGCAGCAATATGAATATCTCTGCCCCGGCATTTGTACCTTATCTGATAGGCAAATTCAGGTTTCTTTTCCAGTTCGATGTTGCTGAAGATCAGGACAATGGCTTCAAAAAGATTGGATTTTCCGGTTCCGTTTTCACCGATCAGAACAGATGTCAACTGAGTCTCGTCAAAGGCGATCTCAAAGTCCCTGAGATTTTTGTATCTGCCGATTTTCAGATAGTCAATTCTCATCAGAAAATAACGGCGTGGAGACTCCGGCATTCATGCCGGAGAGGAAACGCCGCCTCCTTTCTCTTTTCTGTAAATTAGTTATAGTCGTAGCCGTCCGAGCGTTGGAGCAGCTGGCAGTATTTCCGATTTATGCCGTCTGTCTTCCCGACCCGGAAAGACCCGGAAAGACGTACCGCGACCCTGCCGCTGTGCGTTCCGGCTTTTTTCCCTTTCGGAACGACCGCTCTGACGATGTCGCCGGTCATGAAGCCTCCGACCGTTTTGGATTTCTTTGCCGCAGTCCTGGGAAATCCGTATCTGTCCGTGCGGCACATCTGCCGGGAGCCTCTGCCGGCTGCCGTGACAATCAGCGGTTTCATATCTTCCGGAATAAAAACGTCGCCGCCGGATTCGCCGACGCACGCGGCGTCAGTCCAATGTTCTTTCGGATAACCCTGCTTTGTCCGGTTGTACTTTGTCCTGCCGCCTGACCAAAATGAGACAGGCAATCCGAATGATTTCAGAGCATTCCCTACGGCATACCGGGCGGCATTCACAGCCGCTGTGTCCCTCAGCGGCGCTTTTGCACCGGACAGTATTTTTTTCAGAACATCCGGTTTCCGTTTCAGAAAATCTCCGATGTCCCTGTTTCCTTTTTTCCGGTTGCACTTCTGACAGGCAACTGTCAGATTCGATACCCTGTCGGAGCCGCCGCATGATTTCGGTATGATATGTTCGGCTTCGAGAGGGACACCCTCTTTTCCGCAATAGGCACACTTTCTTCCCCATTTTTCCAGAAGGTATTCTCTGACTTCGTACCCGGAAAGCTCGCCCTGCTGATACTCCGTACCGCCGATTTCCGGGTTCTGCATCTTCTGAGTATCAAACCTTACGGTTTCGGCTTCGATTTCCGTCAGCGCTACGAATGAGAGAATCCGCCCGAGCCATACCCGGACGTTACTGATTCGTGATGTCAGGGACGGCGGAAGCCATCCTCCGGATCTTCTGCGGTTCAGGAACCGGGGTTTCCGATAACGGGTTTTCCGACTGCGCCTGTTACGCCGGACGGCAGATCTGTCTTGCAATAATTTTCTGATGATGTGGCCCCGGTGATTCAGACAGGCTGCCCATACAAGGACCCGGCCTCTTTTGAAATCCGCAACAAGCGCAATGCCGGTCGTTCTGCTGCCGGGATCTGCCTTGAAGCTGACCGGCTGTGTGTCTCCGTCTTTCCGTTCCGTCAGAATAATTGTAAAAGGAAAAAGTCTGAAAACCTTTGCCTTTCCTTTTCCGAGCAGTTCCCTTGCCCGTGCCGGACGGCAGGGCATGAGCGGTTTTTTAGTATTACCGATTACAAATACTTTTTGCATGAAAGTTACCTTTCAGTCTCCGTTTTTACACGGGTAAATATCTCCTCGCCGATGTTACCGGGCGGTTTTGTATATGTACGGCACCGGACTGGCCCCCTCAGGCCTGTTTAACCGCACACCGCAGGGTCCGGAACTGGAGAAGCATCCCGGAGTGCCTATGTATTCGCCCGTAACGTAGCCCCGTCGGTCTTTGTCAGACCGGTGGCCGGGGCCGGTCAACATGGGAGCTTTTACAAGCTCCGCCCTTCAGGGCGGGGTAGTTGACGGTTCGCTCTCCAATACCGGTTCTCGCATTTTCGGGTCAGGTTCTTTAATCAGCCCTTCATTGACCTCGATTTTGAGTTGTTCATAGAAATCAAAAATTTCCATCTTGGAAGCCTGCCACAAATCTTTTGCCGGCATTCTGCCTTTGTTTTTCTTTAATATCTTTGACAGAATTGCTTTCATATTCTCTCCAATGATTCTTAAAAGTTTCATGTGATATGAGACTGCCGACCGCTTCCGTCATAATGCTTTCAATATCTGACTGCGCCTGTCTGATTTTTGTCTCAAGTTGATCGCAGAGAGACATGAGTTGTTCGACTTTGGCGACAATTCGGGTTTGCTCTTTGAAAGGCGGAACAGGTATCAGGGCGGACTGCCCGTCTTCAGTTCCCAGACGCGGCATTTTCATCCCGTACATTTTTGAATTTACATAAGCTAAAAAGAAAGGACTTTTTAAAACATACATAAGATAATGAGCTGAGAAATCAGAAAAAACCCGCAAAGCCAATATTTCTGTAGTACAATATCCTTCAGCATCTGCAACAACTACTTTGTTAAGATACGGTCTGAGTTTGCCGTAAAGCACACAGCCTTTATCAAAAAAAGTTTTCGTACTTTGGGGACGGCGTTCTTCAGCTTTAATTCTTTGAATAATCAGGGAAGTGTCTTTTTCTATATCTTCAAGTTCCAGCAACCATGCTTTTTGGGGAACATCTTCGGCATTAAATTTTTTTCCTCCGCCATAGTCAACTACATTCCCTAAATATGCCCATTCCCATGTTTCAGGTATATCAAAAGGTTTTTGAATTTTTTCTGAAAATACTCCTCTGTCTCTTTTGATCTTCTTTTCCCTTATCAGCCGCTCCTTTTCCGCCCTGATTTTCTCTAACAGCACAGATGCGGGTTCATCATTCGGATACTGCGGAACCAGCCTGCCTCGGACAGCCAATTCAAGGATTGCCTGACGCAGTTTGCCGACATTCTCGGAATTGTCATAGAGCAAATGAAAATTGTCGCAGATTCGCTGCCAGCATTTTTGGAAATCCTTGTCCGATTCTGCTGACAGCAATTCATCCAAAAGCGTGGCGTTCAGGGCAATTCGTTCATTGTCTCGCCTTTGTTTGCGGGCTTCCAATTCATCGCAGAGGGACATGAGTTGTTCGACTTTGGCGACAATTCGGGTTTGCTCTTTGAAAGGCGGAACAGGTATCAGGGCGGACTGCCCGTCTTCAGTTCCCAGACGCGGCATTTTCATCCCGTACATTTTTGAATTTACATAAGCTAAAAAGAAAGGACTTTTTAAAACATACATAAGATAATGAGCTGAGAAATCAGAAAAAACCCGCAAAGCCAATATTTCTGTAGTACAATATCCTTCAGCATCTGCAACAACTACTTTGTTAAGATACGGTCTGAGTTTGCCGTAAAGCACACAGCCTTTATCAAAAAAAGTTTTCGTACTTTGGGGACGGCGTTCTTCAGCTTTAATTCTTTGAATAATCAGGGAAGTGTCTTTTTCTATATCTTCAAGTTCCAGCAACCATGCTTTTTGGGGAACATCTTCGGCATTAAATTTTTTTCCTCCGCCATAGTCAACTACATTCCCTAAATATGCCCATTCCCATGTTTCAGGTATATCAAAAGGTTTTTGAATTTTTTCTGAAAATACTCCTCTGTCTCTTTTGATCTTCTTTTCCCTTATCAGCCGCTCCTTTTCCGCCCTGATTTTCTCTAACAGCACAGATGCGGGTTCATCATTCGGATCCTGCGGCACCAATTTCCCCTGAACCGCCAATTGCAAAATCAGTTCCCGGAGTTTCTGCACGCCGTTGGGCGCATTGCTGAGAATCTCAAAGTTTTCAAAAAAAGTCTCAAGTTTCATGCTGCGCCGCCTCCGAGAGCATTCATCAACTCTTGCTTCAACTGATCCCGCACTTCTGCGATGTCCTTTAACAATGTCTTATATTCCTTCAGCATTTTTTCAGAATCCCGCTTTTCCGCCGCTGCCTGATGCGGATTTGACATATCCAGATTGTAAATATGCCAGTAAACAGCATCTCCGGCTTCCTTTGCCAGCTTTGCTTTTTCCCGCAGCGCAACCGCCTCGTTCTGAATTTGCCGCTGCTGATTTTCCAAGTCCTTTATCTTCTTCTTATTTTTTTTCTCATCCGCTTTCTTTAATTCTGCAATATCTTTTGTAACAGACCGGACTTGGGCTTCCAGATTCATGGCGGCAGCCCCGGCAGCCTCGGATTCATCCCAATGCGGCTTTGCACGGGACAGCGCGTCTGCCTTTATCTTTTTGAAATCAAGCTTCCACGCATGTTCATTTTCAGCCCGCTCATGCCACCAGGCTTTTTCCGGCTCAAATTCCTCAATCCGCATGGGCTTTGTCTTGGAATAAGATTTACAGCCTTCAGGATAAGGATGCTCATAAAACCAGATTTCCTCTGTGGGCTTGCCCTTGGTGAAAAACAGCAGATTGGTCTTGATGCCCGTATAAGGATTGAACACGCCGTTGGGCAGCCGGACAATGGTATGCAGATCGCATTCCTCAAGCAGATGCGCCTTGATTCGGGCTTTGATGCCGTCGCCGAACAGGGTACCGTCCGGCAGAACAATCGCACAGCGTCCGCCCGGTTTCAGCATCCGAATAATCAGCACCAGAAACAGGTCTGCGGTCTCCCGGCTTTGGAGATTTGCCTTAAAATTCTTTTCAATGCCGTCTTCTTCCTGTCCCCCGAAAGGCGGATTGGTCAGAATCACGTTTACCCGATCCTTATCGCTGATACTGTTTGTTCCCCCCCGGAGCGCATTGTCATGCCGGATTTGGGACGGCGCCTCAATACCGTGCAGCAGCATATTGGTTACGCATAAGGTAAAGGGCAACTGCTTTTTTTCAATGCCGAATACAGACTTCTGCAATATCGCCAAGTCCTTGGGACCTTTCACATAATTGTTTTGCTTATGGTCAATCGTACAGGTGAGAAATCCGCCCGTTCCGCAAGCCGGGTCCATTACAATTTCTCCTAACTTCGGATCCGTCATTTCGGTCATAAAGCGGGTCACTGCACGAGGGGTATAAAATTCTCCGGCATTTCCGGCACTTTGCAGGTCTTTCAGAATTTTGTCGTAAATCTCGCTGAAAAGATGCCGGTCTTCGGACCGGTTGAAATCCATTTCATTGATCTTGTTGATGACCTGACGGATAAGCGTCCCGTTTTTCATGTAATTGTTGGAATCTTCAAACACATTCCGGATAATCTGCACGGCGGCTTCGTCCCCGGGCAGTTCTTTCAAGGTCTTGAACAGATCATTGTTGATAAAATCCAGAAGTTTTTCGCCGGTGATCCCCTCATCTTTCCCTGCCCATTCCCGCCATCTCAGATGTTCGGGAATATGGGAAATATAGTTTTCCTCTCTGATCTCCCTTTCTTTTTCCTGATCGTCAAAAATTTTTAAAAAAAGCATCCATGCCAACTGCCCGATGCGCTGGGCGTCGCCGTCAACGCCTGCGTCTTTCCGCATAATATCCTGTATGGATTTGACAATTCCCGAAATACTCATATCGTAATCCACTTTCGGTTTTTTACGGCATATTTTTTGCATTTATGCCGTATTCCGGTTTCAAATATCTGTCTGTGTGCATCTGTGTGCGTCTGTGGCAAAAAAACAAAATGTAGGGTGGGCAGCTTACTGCCCGCCTTGCTGTTTGATAAAGCAGGAGTCTTTCTTCATAAATTCTTCAGTTAAGATTTTCTCAAATACAGGTTTGATTTCAGGCAGCGATATAGTGACGGTATGCCAGATGACACGCGTATCCACACCGAAATAGGCATGGATAAGCACATCACGGATTCCTGCGATTCGGCGCCAGGGAATCTGAGGATAATTTTGCCGAAAATCATCCGGTACATGCTTAACCGCTTCTCCCATGATTTCCAAAGCTCTGATACAGGCATAAACTGCCATTTCGTTTTTCTGAAAACTTTCAATATCCGTGATATTGTCCGTGAAATTTTCAATTTTGCGAATCTGTTCCGCAATATCTTCGATATAATCCCGCAGGTCTCTGGTCATAACAGAATAACCTCTTCTGAAATCCGTTTCCCGATACGGGGCTTCAGCGCGCTTTTCATCACCAGATCCACTCTGATATTGAGAATATCCGACAGTTCCTCCTTCAGACCTGTAAAATCAAACAGGGTGGGAATTTCTTCAAAATCCACAAGGATATCCACATCGCTGACTTCTGTCTGGGCATTTTTCACATAGGAACCGAATATCCCGATTTCTCTGAGTTTGTATCGGCAAATGAGTTCGGGAATATATCCGGCTAATGTATCTCTGATTTCGTGAAATGTTTTCACACTCATATCTCGCCTTTCTTTATGCCGCTGTGCTGTAAAGCTGATCTTTCAATTCCCGAACTGCTTGCAGATAGCCCTCACGCCCTCCGAACATGCCGACAATTTCGACCAGCGTTCCCAACTGATTAATGGGCTGCACATTCAGCACATTGATATCTTCTATATTCTCAATTCCCTTATCCGCATATTTATCTAACAGCGCATTCAGCACCGCCCTTGCCTGTTCGCCGTAGCGGTTGAAATAATTCCGTTTGCGGACCCTTGCTGCCCGCTCCCGGCGTGTCAGGGGGGGCTGTCCGTAAACCACATGACAGATCAGATCAAAGGGGTCTGATTCCCTGCCGATTTCTGCTGCAAGCGAGTCAAAAAATACGCCCTGTTCCTCAAGTTCCTTGATAATCAGTCGTTTCTGATCTGCTGCATTCCATTGTTTCAAAAAATCATTCAACGAGCGATAAGATTCTTTGACGGTTTTCCGTGTGTAATCTTTCAGGGATTCGGTAATGAGTTTGCCTTCTTTGTTGTAATACTGCACCCGTTCAGCCACTACGGTCACTTCCACATCATCCACCACATATTTTCCCCTTTTTGTCGAATCGCTCACAGGCTCAAACAGGGTTTCCCCTTCAATATTTTCTGGTTCAGGCAGGCTGTTTTCATCCGTATCTGTCGGCGGTACAGGCGGCGCGGAAGCATCCGGCTCATAAACCTGAACCGGCTCCCCGTCAAAGTCCGGATCAGCAAACAATTCGGTTGCCTTTTTAAAATCCATAATGGTGAAATAAAATTTGCCGAAAGCCTCGTTGATTCTCGTCCCTCTGCCGATAATCTGCTTGAACAGGGTCATAGACTGAATCCGCTGATCCAGAACAATCAGCTTGCAGGTCTGAGCATCCACGCCTGTGGTCAGGAGCTTAGATGTCGTAACAATTACCGGATAAGGGCTTTCCGGATCAATAAAATAATCCAGTTCTGCCTTGCCCACAGGATTATCGCCTGTAATCCGCATGACATACCGGCTGTTTTTCGCGGCAATGTCCGCATTTTCATTGACCAAAGCCTGACGCATCCGCTCCGCGTGATCAATGTCTTCGCAGAAAACAATGGTCTTGTCCCATCTGTCCGTGAGCCTGAGAAATTCGCTGACCTTTTTTGCAACCAGTTCGGTACGTTTTTCAAGCACCAATGAGCGGTCAAAATCGCTCTGATTGTAAATCCGATCCTCGATTTCCCTGCCGTATTTATCCTGCTTTCCTTTTTCCGGACGCCAGCCGGTCAAATCCTTGTCCATGTCAATCCGCACGACCTTGTAAGGCGCAAGAAAGCCGTCCTCAATGCCCTGCTTCAAAGAATAGGTGTAAACCGGTTCTCCGAAATAATGAATATTGGAGACATCACGGGTTTCCTTCGGGGTTGCGGTCATTCCGATATGGGTTGCGGATTTGAAATATTCCAGAATTTCCCGCCACGCGGAATCCTCTGCCGCGCTTCCCCGGTGGCATTCGTCAATCACGATCAGATCAAAGAATTTCGGAGAAAACTGCCTGTAAATATTCTGTTCTTCCTGCGAACCCGTCACCGCCTGATACAGCGAAAGATAGATTTCATAGGATTTGTCGGCGTTCCGGTCGGCAATCTTGGTCATGGCAGAAGAAAAGGGTCTGAAATCATTGTTTTTTGCCTGATCCACAAGAATATTCCGGTCTGCAAGAAACAGAATGCGTTTTTTTACGCCGGCTTTCCATAATCGCCAAATAATCTGAAATGCGGTATAGGTTTTTCCCGTACCCGTGGCCATCACCAGCAGAATGCGGCCTGCTCCTTTTGCCACGGCTTCCACGGTGCGGTTGATTGCCACGAGCTGGTAATATCGGGGCTTTTTGCCTCCGGAATCGCTGTGATAATTCCGGCTGACCGCAGGCTCAATTCTGCTGTCTATGCCTTTGGATAAACAGTAGCGTTTCCAGAGCATCTCCGGTGAGGGAAAATCATCTAAGGGAAATTCCCGCTCCGCCTTTCCGGAACTTACGCTTCTGTCATGTTCTAAAAAAACGTCGCCGTTTGAACTGTAAACAAAAGGAACATCAAGCATTTCTCCGTAGAGGATCGCCTGCTGCATACCGCTGCCTGCCGGCGATTTGTTGTCTTTGGCTTCAATCACGGCAACAGGAATATTCGGCTTGTAAAAAAGAACATAGTCCGCGCGTCTGGCTTTTCCTCTGGTGTGCAGGCGACCCCTGACAATGATGCGTCCCTGAGTAAGCATGACTTCTTCCCGAATTTGGGAAAACAGATTCCATCCGGCTCGGACAAGTGCCGGTGTGATATATTTTGTGCAAATATCCCGCTCAGTCAATGCTTTTTTATTCATCCGGTCGCCTGAATTCGAGGTTGTGATGCTGTTCAGATCATAATCACTCTTATATTTCAGAACAGTTATGAAAAATTCAGAATAATGTCAATCTAAAACTGTATAGCCGGGCAAGCCTGCATGGGATTTTACGTCAGGCCGATCTGCTGACGGTTCATGAATAATTTTAGGTAAAAAAGAATTTGACAATCCGCGAAAAGAATCAGACACTATCAGTAAATTGAAAAGTTTTAATCCGGAGTGCAAAAATAAAGCGAAGTGATTTTTTGCACCCTGCCGCATTGTCTGAATATATGCAAAAAAACCGTTGCGCTCTATTTTTGCACTCCGGATCCGGCTCTGAATATATGCAAAAAACCGTTGCGCTCTATTTTTGCACTCCGGATCCGGCTCTG
>DYRK01000751.1:0-900 GCA_020718785.1 Desulfatirhabdium butyrativorans
TTGCTGACCTGTTAATTTTATCAACTGTCAATGATTGTCAATGAAATTTGAACATGAACATACTCCTGACAAACGACGACGGAATCCATGCTCCGGGTTTATGGGCTATGTATGAACAAATTGCCGGGAAACATTGTGTCACCGTGATTGCTCCTGACCGGGAACGCAGCGCGGTGAGTCACGGCATCAGTCTGCATGAAACGCTCCGCGTCCGCAGATTCAGGGGGAACTGCGGGTATGTCGGATATGCCGTAAACGGAACCCCCGCGGACTGTGTGAAACTCGGACTCACGGAACTCCTTGATACACGGCCCGATATGGTGATTTCCGGGATCAATCCCGGCTCAAATGTGGGCGTGAGTGTCAATTATTCCGGGACCGTCGCGGGTGCAAGGGAAGCGGCATTATACGGAATACCGGCTTTGGCAGTTTCTCTGAACGGATACGAAGGCATGTATTACGAAGACGCGGCAGCCGTGACCGCTATGCTGATAAAAAAAATCTGTGAAAAAGGTCTGCCTTTCGGAACCCTGCTGAATGTGAATATTCCCGATATGCCCAAAGAAAAAATGGCAGGTCTGCGGATAACCCGTCAGGAAGTCGCGGTGCTTTCCGAGCATTTTGAGAAAAGGATTGATCCGCGAAACGGTGAATATTACTGGCTGGGCGAAGACAGACGGACCTTTGGCAGAAACCCTGATATGGACGGAGACGCGCTTGGGCAGAATTATGTTTCCGTGACGCCGATTCAATGCGACGCGACCGATTACCGCACATTGGAAGAACTCAGGGTGTGGAATACGGATGTTTCCGGATTATTCTTACCAACATCATAATCTGATTCTCGGCATGCAGAACGATTTTTCAAATCGTTCATCCCCGTTGATAAAAAACGGTTTG
>DYRK01000751.1:1000-2671 GCA_020718785.1 Desulfatirhabdium butyrativorans
AAAATCGTTTTACGGCATGCAGAACGATTTTTCAAATCGTTCATCCCCGTTGATAAAAAACGGTTTGCAAAATCGTTTTACGGCATGCAGAACGATTTTTCAAATCGTTCATCCCCGTTGATATATAAAATTTGAAAACAGTCGCGATTGATGTTGAAAAAAAAGATAAATTATGTAAAATAGCCGCGGTGTGGGTATCAAATCAACTTTTTAACAGAATTGGGAGTTACGCAGTTGCATGATTTCAACCGCTGATTCACGCTAATAGACGCCAATGCGTAAGTCCTGAGAACATGAGGAAAATCTTATGAATCATATCTTGATAAAATGGACGGTATTTTTGGCTGTGACCATATTCCTGACTTCGGCAGTTACGGCAACAGAGCTTTATATTCCTGAAATCAAAGCAAAACCCGGAGATGCAGTCAGCATTCCCGTAAAAATCGATCTTGTTGACAATCTTGCAGGCATTAAACTTGTGCTGAAATATGACAGCGATGTCCTTGCATTCAGAAATGCGAAAAAAACTAAAGAAACTTCGCCGCTTATGCACATTGTCAATGATAAAAAACCCGGTACGCTGGTTTTGGTCATGGCAGGGGCAAAAGGTATCAATGGAAAAGATTTTTCAATTGTTGTCCTTGATTTCGAGGTAAAGAAAGACGTAAAGGATAAAAAAACAGGGAAAATAGAAATCACCGAAGTTCAACTGATGAACGATCAGTTGAAAGATATCAAATGCGATATCAAGGTCAGTCCGCTGGTGATTCTGTCAGACGGTTGTGAAAAAACCGTAAAGGAAAGCGTCTCTGCCCAAAATACTGAAAAAGCTGCTGAAAAGGCTGTGAATGTGAAAGCCGCGGCAGGGGATACTGAAAAAGGTGCGGGGTTCGGTCAGAGCAGCATCCCTCTCACCCCGAACCTCTCACCCCAAACCCCTGCGGATTTCGGCAAATCCGAAGGCGATGTGAAAAAAGATTCTGAAAAACCGTCCGAACCTTTGCCCAAATCGCCGGATCCCTCGGCAAAGCCTTAAAAATGAACGGATTCAGGAAGCAGGAACAGACAGGAATGTCTGTTCCACTGTGAAAACAGTTACTGTGCAACGGCGGGTTTCACCCACCCTACGGTTTATATCCGGTTGATCGCCTCAAAGATATTCCGATGCTGGATACTGAGGCTCAGTCCGAGTTCTTCGGCTCTTTGTCTGAGTTCCGTACAAAGCTGCTGCTGATCCGTATTCTTAGGAATATCAACCTCATAGATCATGATGTTTTTATCCGGATCATTCCCGCCCTTGAAAACAGCCTGCAAATTCGTCACATTCACGCTGTGCCGCGCAATGACCTGGGTAATATGTGCCACAAGTCCTTTGCGGTCCGGTCCCCGGGTGGTGATTACAAAAGGTTCGGCATCCGCAAGTCCGGAATTCGGCGAAGTCTGTTTCATATCTTTCAGATACGCGTTGAGTCCGAGCGGCTCCAGTCCTGCTTTAAGGTGTTCGGACAGTGCTTGGGCAGACAATTCCGCGGGCATGGAGACAATAAACATGCCGCCGAATTCCGACTGAAGAATGGTCTGGCTGACATTTTCGATATTGCAGTTCTGATCGAACAGAATCCGGGAAACCGCGGCAATAATGCCGGGTCTGTCTTCTCCGAGTACAGAAAT
>DYRK01000752.1 GCA_020718785.1 Desulfatirhabdium butyrativorans
AAACGATTTGCGTCTATTTTAAGTTTTTGGCGTTTTACTGAAGATCGGCGGATCGGAAAGTTCGATCTGCTGTCAGTTTCTGATCCGTTACTTGTACACCAATTTTTTTAACAACAAGGAGGATGAAATGCGAAGTTTTACAAAAGGATTTAAAACGGCTTTGATCGGAGTCTGGCTCGTGCTGATGACTGTGCTGCTGCCCCCCCCCGCAACGGCGCAGGAAAACGCCGATGATTCAAAAGCATGGGAAAAGGCGTATTGGGATGCCCGGCTTGATGAGGAATTCAAATGGATACGTGCAGAAGCTGAGGTACTAATCACCACAGCCACAAAGACAGAAAAATCTTTGCGGAAAGCCCCGGCGATTGCCACGGTCATCACGGCGGCTGAAATCAGAAACATGGGGGCAAGAGATTTGACGGATGTGCTGAAGACGGTGCCGGGGTTCGGGGTAGCCGTAAGTTCTGAAGGCTACAATCAGTTTGAGGTACGGGGCATCAGCACAACACTGTCCGAAAAAATACTGGTTATGGTTGACGGACACAGGGTAAATACTCCTTATATGGGCAGCGGACTTGTTTTACTGTTCGACAACCTTTCCCTTGAGAAAGTCAGACAGGTCGAAATCATCCGGGGACCCGGTTCTGCTCTTTACGGCGCCAATGCTTTTGTGGGAGTTGTCAATGTTATCACAAAAGATGCGGATGATGCGGACGGCATGAATGTAACGGTTGCCGGGGGAAATTTCAATACAAAAAGAGTCAGTGCTTCCGGCGGAAAGTCATTCAAGGATAAGGACTTTAAAATATTCGGAAGTGTTGACTATTTTGATACGGACGGAGATGACGCAACCATAAAAGCAGACAGGATAGCAGGCGCGCCGTTTTCAATGACACCCGGAAATGCCGATCCGTATCTTGAGAAAAAAGAAGCTTTTCTGAAAGTATCTTACGGAGACCTGATGTTCAAAGGGCATTATTTGCAACAGGATAAAGGCGTCTATATCGGAATCGCCAACGCCCTGACCTATGATAACGTTTATGATCCTGAAATATTCTGGTCGGAACTGTCGTATTCAAAATCCTTTACAGATAAGTTTTCCGCATCCTTACGCACCTATCTCGATTACTTCAGGCATCATGGAAAAGTTGTTATTTTTCCGAAAGGATTTCCCGGATATCCCGACATGGCGCCGACCGGAGAGGCTGGTCTCAAAGACAGAACTCTCGGCACAGAACTTCAGTTAAGCTGGGACATGTTCAGAGGGAATCATGTTATTGCCGGATTCGATTTTGAACATATCAAACAGTATGATGTGGACTATGTTGCAAACTACAACCCCTTTACCTTCGCACCGTTCGGTTCTTTTCAGGATGTATCCTCATGGGGGAATTTCAACAGGGATGTGACGCGGAAGGTATGGGCGGTCTATTTTCAGGATGAATGGGCAATAACGGAAAATCTGAATCTGACCGCAGGTGTGAGACATGACAATTATAACGATTTCGGAGGCACTACCAATCCCAGAGCCGGAATTGTATGGAATTTTCTGAAAAATGCGGATTTGAAACTGCTTTACGGTCAGGCATTCCGGGCGCCGACTTTTTCGGACCTTTACAACGCCGGCAATCCCGATGTTCTGGGCAATCCGAATTGCAAACCTGAAAAGATAAAGAGTTACGAAGCCGCTCTGGGATACCGGTTCAGAGATTCCTATACAATCAATGCCAACTATTTCAGGAATGAAATAGATGACCTGATTATCAAGGATACTTCGGCATCTCCGGCACTTTATACGAACAGAGGCGGTGCCAAAGTTGACGGTGTTGAAACAGTGCTGAGAGGTCAGTATTCCCCTGCAAATTACTGGCAACTGGCTTATTCATGGCAGAATCCGAAGGATGCGGATACAGACGAAGATTTGCCGAATGTGCCGTCTCAGAGAGCATCTTTCAGTGTGAATTACGAAGTCTGCAAATATCTGAACGCACATGCAGATATTCTTTGGACAGGCAAAAGACCGAGAGTTTCCGGGGACGACAGAGGAGATATGCCTTCTTATACCACTGTGGACCTGACGCTGATTGCAAAAAATTTCTGCAAAGGCTTTGAAGTACGGGGCATGGTTCACAACCTGTTTGACACGGAATATGAAGACCCGGATCTGTCCGGCGCTCAGAAACTCATTCCCTACGATTATCCCAGAGAGGGGATTTCGGCTCTGCTGGAGTTCAGCTATCGCTTTTGATTTTCTGCTGATTTTGCGGGGCGGGCGAAGCGCAGGAAACCCGCCCATGACAATATTCGGGCAATTCCGAGACTGACAGGATAAGGAGGAGGAGTGCTGAAATTTCATTTCAGCACTCCGGATGAACCGATTTTCCTCGTTCCCAAGCCCCGGCTTCGGGCCGTCTCCCGCCACGGGAAGCCGGGGCTTCCCCGGCAAGTGCGTTCCCAAGCCGGGGCTTGGGAACGAGAAAAAAACGGAGGTATTTGCAGATTCCATGACAGACAATGCAGGCGTCACAACACACGCAATCAAATGGTGCGATTTACGGTGTGAGAATGCCGATTTCGCAAAAACGGATGCGCTGGACGGCAGTTGCCGTACCTTCCTCGTTCCCAAGCCCCGGCTTGGGAACGCATCTGCGCCCGAAGCCCCGG
>DYRK01000122.1:0-3679 GCA_020718785.1 Desulfatirhabdium butyrativorans
AAAAAAACCCTCGCGCTCTCTGCGGTTTATCTGCGCCCTTTGCGGCAAGTTTTTATACGGAACTCAGGCAGTTTTATGTCGAACTCACGTTAAAGGAGGTTATTTATTTTGAGAACTGCAAAGCCCTTGACGATCTTTGTTTCACTAATCTTGTTCATTGTGCTTTCGGCATTTCAGACACCTGCCGCGGCGGAAGAAAGGCAGAATACCGCTCTCTCTTCTGAAAAAGGAGTTTCGGTTGATGAGCCGGCAGAGATATCAGCAAAGCTAAGAAGAGAAGCAGGAGATGAGAGCGGATTAAGCCGCGGTTTTACACGAGGCATAACGAGAGGAATTACTCGTGGAATTACGAGAGGAATCACTCGTGGAATTACCAGAGGAATTACTCGCGGAATCACGAGAGGAATCACTCGCGGAATTACGAGAGGAATTACTCGTGGGATTACGAGGGGAATCACCCGTGGAATTACCAGAGGAATTACCCGTGGAATTACCAGAGGCGATACGCCCGAATCGCTCACTATGGCAGATGACGATATTATCACATATCCGTCGAGAATGTCGCCGATTGCTTCCGAGCATACCGGTTTTACAACAAAAAGTCAGCCGGTTCTGTATTGCTATGTTTCCGACCCCTGGCCCGAAGAGATTGAGTTTACATTGAATGAAGAAGAACTGCCTGACCCGGTTCTCGTGACACAGATCAAAGGACCTCAGATATCAGGCATATTCCGGATCGCTCTTGCAGATTACAATATCAGCCTCAAACCGGATGTTGAGTACGAATGGTTTGTTGTGATTGTCCTTGATCCGGAGGAACGCTCCGCCGATTTTCTCGCAAGCGCGACTCTGAGATATGTCATACCTTCGGCCGATCTTGTAAAAAAGCTGGCAGAAACGCCCGAAGACAAGCTGTATTCTGTGTATGCCGCGGGCGGATATTGGTACGACGCGTTTGAAAACCTTTCCCGGCAGATTGATGCCGGACCGTCGGATTCTGCGCTGAGGACTTCGCGGGCAGAACTTCTCAGACAGGTAAGGCTGCCGTCGGCGTCTGACTATGATACGAAAATGGCAATGATAAAGTAGGGTGGGCAAGCATTGCCCACCCTACCGCGACCCTCACTTTCCGTTTGAAAGAAAACTGATGAATACAAATTCGGAAAAGCGAAAAAAACAGTTAATCCTGATTGTTGACGATGTCCCGATAAACCTTGAGGTCTTAGACAGCCTCTTAGGGGAGAAATATGACATTGCCGTGGCAATCAGCGGCGAGCAGTCTCTTGAACTGGTTGAGCGTATCTCTCCCGATCTTATTCTGTTGGATATTATCATGCCTGAAATGGACGGATTCGAAGTTTGCCGCCGGCTGAAATCCTCTGATAAGACAAAAGAAGTCCCTATTATCTTTTTAACCGGCAAAACCGAGACAGAAGATGTCATAAAAGGCTTTGAAACCGGAGCGACCGATTATGTGACAAAACCATTCAATACGCTGGAATTATTGGCAAGGGTACATACGCATCTCGAACTGAAACGGTCAAGAGATATTCAGAGAGAACTGATTTTCAGATTGCAGGAAAAAACCCGGGAGATAGAAAGAGCAAGCCTTATTGTCGCCACGGCCAACAAAAATATCACAGAGAGCATCCGGTATGCCAAAATGATACAGCTTTCTCTGCTGCCGAATCCCGATACTATCAAATCCTTTCTGCCGGAAAGTTTTTTTATCTGGATGCCTCGTGATATTGTAGGCGGAGATTTTATTTTCTGCGATTATTTTCAGGAAGGATTTATCATTGCGATGATTGACTGCACGGGTCACGGCGTGCCCGGCGCGTTTGTCACCATGATTGCCTCATTCGGCCTGAGAAAAATCATCCGGGACCAGGGCTGCCATGATCCTGCCCGGATACTCGGACAACTGAGTTTTATCGTCAAAACCACCCTTCAGCAGGACACCGGCTATGCGCTTTCCAATGACGGATTGGATGCAGCAATCTGTTTTATACCTGCACACAAGAAATCCGATTCTTTCAATCTGACCTTCGCGGGAGCAAATCTGCCGCTGTACTGTCTTTGTAAGGGCGAAGTCATTACTGTCAAAGGAGACAGACAAAGTCTCGGATACAAACGCTCTGATCTGAGTTTCAATTTCAGAAATCACACGGTTCCGGTCAAAAAAGGGATGATGCTGTATATGGCAACCGACGGCATTACCGATCAGTTGGGCGGTGAAACCGCGTGCCGGTTCGGCACCGAACGGTTCAGACAGACTCTCAGAGCCATTGTCTCCGAACCCTGCGAAAAGCAGAGAGAGCTGATTCTCCGGACCTTTGAGGCTCATAAAGGCGATTCGCCGCAGGTTGACGATGTGACTGTCATGGGCTTCCGCTTCGGGGATCAGTGACTTTGATACAGACTTCCGGAAATTGATTTTCACTGCGTCATCGGTCGGAGGTATTCGGCACAGTCACACTACCGGACAATTTTTCAGACCGTTCTGCTGAAACGGACAGGAAACGGCTTGCAAAGCCGTTTTACAGTAAAACGATTTTGCAAATCGTTTCTGTGTGAAAATTAATTTCCGGAAATCTGTAGAAGAGGCAGCAAAATCCTGCCCGCGAATACTGTCTCCGCCCTATTGACTTTTCCTCTCTTTCTGTGAAACCATATCGGGCAGAGAAAAGAGAAATATTTTTCAATTCTCATTTCTCTTTTTGCAATCTTATCAACCCGGAAAGGTAAACAGAGGTAAATAAAAAAAATGGAAGCAATTCAGGCTTTTATACTCGGCATCGTTCAGGGACTGACCGAATTTCTGCCCGTGAGCAGTTCCGGTCATCTCGTGCTTTTTCAGCATCTGTTCGGACTTAAAGAACCGGAGCTTTTCTTTGACATCAGCGTCCATGTGGGAACGTTGGCAGCCGTGATTATTTTTTTCCGGCAAGACCTCAGGGCTATATTGATGACGACGGCACGCATGTCTCTTGCTTTTTTCAGAAAAGAAATTTCATATAATGATCTGTGGAACAACCCGGATACCAGACTGGCAATTCTCATTGTGATCGGTTCGGTTCCCACCGCGATAATCGGACTTTTATTCAAAGACATTGCAGAAGAACTTTTTTCATCCGTATTTATTGTGGGCTGTACTCTGATTGTCACCGGAACATTTCTGTGGCTGACCCGCAGTATCAGCAGAGGGGATGACAGGATCAGAGACTTTTCCGCGGCACAGGCACTGATAATCGGCATCGTGCAGGGTATCGCCATAACGCCCGGCATAAGCCGCTCCGGATCAACCATTGCCGCGGGGCTGTTTTTGGGACTGAACCGGGAAATAGCGGCCCGATATTCTTTTCTCCTTTCCATTCCTGCGATTACAGGCGCGGCAATTCTGGGACTGAGAGATGCCGGCATCCATTCGATAGATACGTCTATCCTTATCGGCACTGTAACTGCCGGAATTGTGGGATATTTTGCCCTGACCCTGCTGGTCTATATTGTAAAAAAAGGTCAGTTGCATCTTTTTTCGCCATATTGCTGGCTGATCGGCATAATCGCCCTGTTTTCGGGCATGTAGGGGCATGTCGGCGACATGCCCTGACCTGTCCGATCCGTCGTAAATGCCGCAGACGAAGGTCACGCCGCCCGAAGGTCACGCCGCCGGCGTGAC
>DYRK01000122.1:3779-9962 GCA_020718785.1 Desulfatirhabdium butyrativorans
ACGAAGGTCACGCCGCCCGAAGGTCACGCCGCCGGCGTGACCCTACGGAATATCAGATATGTCAGAATTACCCGCCTCTGCTGATTTTCCATGCTGCCGTTGCAAGGATTATGCCCGCGGCAATCACTGTTATGAACAGGGGGAAGAAAAACAGATACGCGATGAAACAGCACACCGTCAGGATCAGGGCAATGGCAATGCAGACCGTCAGGAATACGGACGGCGACGCAGATGCGGAAATTGAATATTTATCTGAATATCTGAGTGTTATCCCGATTTTTTTATCTGAGGCATCTGCATCGGGACAGGCCCGGTATTCAAAGGCTTCTGCTGTGTGCCGGGAATTTTTCAGACCTGCCGGAATCTCGGCAGCCTTCGGACCCGCATATCTGCACAGAGCCGGGAATTCCTTCAATGCCTGCTCAAGAGTGTAGCGGTTTCCGGGAGTTCCGCCGGGATATCCGCACCCCAGTGCGGAGCGGGGAACAGTGCCGCACTGGGGTGCGGCACTCCCGGGTGCGGCACTCCCGGAACTCGCCAGATCAGCGATTTTATCTTCCGGAATACACAGCGCTTCTTTTACCATCCGATACACAAAAGAATTGCCGGATCTGACTTTTTCAATAAAAAATCCGAGGTCGCATTTTTCAGGGTTGCTGATCCGTGAAAGGATGCCTGAAATACGGCGGGAAGAGATTTCATTTCCCAACCCGGAAATTTTTTCGGCAATATCCGAGGACTTCAACGCCTCACCCTTCAGCAATGTTTTTATCACCCATTCGATATCGCTGATTTTTTTTCGGTTTTTTGTTACCATATTTTTAATTCTCAATTCTCAATTTTCAATTTTCATTTTTTCAATTTTCAATTCTTGCTATCTGCCGCTGAAAAGTTTATAACAGAAAAAAACGGAAAAAGGAATGTGCAAATAAAACCAAATTTATTGGCGGTTTTATATTTGATGTTACGCAGCCGGACGTAAATCAGGCGTTCCGCTGTCATTCCTGCGGAAGCAGGAATCCATCCGTCCCTCTGTCATTCCTGCGAAAGCAGGAATCCATGTTCCCGGATCCGTATATCCGTATATCCGTAAAAAAAATCGCCGAAAAACGGATTCCTGCTTCCGCGGGAATGACAGGGTGTGTAACATGAGTTATGTTTTTTTTCGGAGGCTGTTATGGGGGGCGATAACCCGGACAAAAAATCCTCTTCGGAAGGAGGATTCATATTTGACAGGGAAATTCTTGACGCATTCGTCGCCGAAACAAAGGATCATCTCAGAAATATTGAAAATGATCTCGCCGCACTGGAAAAACAGTCCGGACAGCCGAATCCGCAACTTATTGAAAGCATTCTCAGGGCAGTTCATTCTCTAAGAGGCAGTTCCGGTTTTATGGAACTGAAAAAAATATCCGGACTCGCATCCGCGATGGAAAACCTGCTGCAGAAAATGAGGTCCGAAGATATTGCTCCCCAGCCCCGGCATACAGAGGCTCTGCTCGCGGGCTGCGATCTCCTGAAAAAAATGGCAGAAGATATCGGAGAGAGTGAAAAAACCGATACCCGGCAAGTTTATGACCGCCTTGTTTCAGCGTCAGGGATGCCGCCCGATTCCGCGGGCATTCCGGCATCTGAAACACGAAGCCCGCCTTCCCGGAATAAAGAGGGGACTGCCCCCAAGCCCGCTGTTTTTGATGAGGAAATGGTCGGCATGTTCATTGCCGAAACCAAAGAACATCTTGAAAACATCGAAGACGATTTTCTGATATTGGAACGCCAGGGCAGGGAGCCGGATCAGAAGCTTATAGACAAACTGTTTCGCGCCATCCATTCTGTAAAAGGCAGCGCGGGCATGCTGTCGCTCGGGAAAATTTCCCATCTTGCACACGCGATGGAAACGCTGCTCCAGAAAATGCGTTCAGGAGAAATTTATCCTGAATCCCGATACATCTCGGCTTTGCTCGCGGGCTGCGATTGCCTGAGCAAAATGATCGCTTCTGTGAAAGAGAGCGAAAAGGTCGCCATTCAGGAACTTGTTGACCGCCTTTCGGAACTGACGGGGAGCGGGGTGCGGGGTGCGGGGTGCCGGGTACAGGATTCTGATCCGGCACCCAGTTCCCAGCACCCAGTCCCCAGTCCCCAGTCCCCAGCCCAGCCTGAGCGTATTGCCGCGGATACGGTCCGTATCAAAGTGGAACTCCTGAATCAGCTTATGACCCTCGCGGGGGAACTGGTGCTGGTACGCAATCAGCAGCTTTCAAAGATCACAGGTGCGGATCCCGAAGACCGCGGTATTTTTCAGCGCATGGACAGGATCACAAGCCAGATGCAGGAAGCGGTTATGCGGACACGGATGCAGCCTGTAGGCAACCTGTTCGGCCGCCTTCCGCGCATGGTACGCGATCTTTCGCAGAAATTGGGCAAAAATATTCAGATTGTAACGCGCGGGGATGAAGTGGAATTGGACAAAACCATCCTTGAATCTCTGACAGACCCGATGGCACATCTCATCCGCAACGCCTGCGATCACGGCATTGAAAAGCCTGCGGAACGTCTGAGCGCGGGCAAACCCGAAACAGGAACTGTCTTTGTCCATGCTTATCATGAAGCGGGACAGATCAATATCGTGATCCGTGATGACGGAAAGGGAATCAATCCCGCGGCGATCAGAGAAAAAGCATTGGCAAAGGGACTGAAAACCCAGGGGGAACTGAACCGGATGAGCGAAGGTGAAATTCTTTCCCTTATAATGCTTCCCGGTTTCTCCACTTCGGAGTTTGCCACCGAGATATCGGGCCGCGGTGTGGGAACCGATGTGGTCAAATCCGCGGTTGAACAGCAGGGAGGACATATTGACGTGACATCTGCTGCCGGAAAAGGCACAAGCTTTCATATCTGCCTGCCGCTGACCCTTGCCATTATTCCCTGCCTTCTGCTTACGGTCGGCAATGAACGCTTTGCGGTTCCCAAAGTCAATGTGGCAGAGCTGGTCTGCCTGTACGACGAAGATGTTTTTGCAAGGATCGAATATGCCGGAGTTCAGGAAGTTTTCCGCCTGCGCCGCACATTGCTGCCGCTGGTCCGGCTGCACGAAGTTCTTGCCAGACCGCGGCCTTTTACAGAGGAAACACGCTCGGAAATTACCGGAAAATATCAGAGAATCGCAAAAGCGGGACTGCAAAACCGGATACGGTCCAGGGATACGCTGTTTTTTGCAGTGGTGAGAGTCGGCACGCGGCAGTTCGGTCTGATTGCAGACAGCATCACAGGTTCCGAAGAGATTGTGGTGAATCCGGTACATCCCAAGCTCAAATCTCTTGGCATCTATTCGGGAACCGCCATCATGGGGGACGGAACCGTGGCAATGATTCTCGATGTCCGCGGGATTGCCGAACACAGCGGTGTGGAATTCATTTCCTCGGGGGAAAAGGAGACCGGGAGTGCCGCACCCCGGTGCGGCGAACCTGCATCTGTCCGGCGCGTCCTGATTTTCAAAAACGGGGAACAGGAACGGTTTGCTGTTCCGCTGTCAATGATCCGGCGGGTTTCGGCTATACGGAAGCAAAGGATCGAGACTGTGGGAAGCCGCTCCTACATCACTGTTGACGGGATTCCGACCCTGATTCTCCGCCTTGACTGTCTGCTGGATGTTTCTCCCTGTATTCTCAAAGATGAAATGTATCTGCTCCTGCCGCGTGAAAACTGCTCCCCTGCTTTCGGAATTCTCATGTCAGAACTCTGCGACGTGCTTTCAGTACCTCTGACTCTGAACGGGGAAGGTGAAATGGAAGACGGAATTCTGGGTACCGCGCTGATACAGGAGCGTCTCACCCTGTTCCCGGATATCAGGCGGCTTGCCGAAAAAGCGTCAGAGTTCAGGGGCGAGGTCTTATCTGATACCTCTCAGCCCTCTGCCCCGACCTCTCAGGAAAAAAAAGATGTCTGAATACAATCTGTTCGAACAATACCGCCGGATGGAAGAGCAGCATATTTTTCTGGCTTTCTACGGAACCTTTTCTGAAAAAACAGTAACAGGCATGGGCGAAACAATCAAAGAAAAGCTGTCCCGCAGAAAGGAAGAAAAAAAGCTTGTTCAGAGAGTTTTTTCGATTTTTGTGGAACTGGCGCAGAATATCTCGCATTATTCGGCAGCAGACAGAACCGGCATCATTGTTGTCGCCAAAGCACGGGACTGTTACTTTGTCCGTGCCGGAAATTTTGCGGAAACTGCGAGTGTTCCTGTTATCGCCGATAAGATAAACCACATCAACGCATTAGACGAAAACGGACTCAGGGAACTCTACATCAGACAGCTGAAGTCTCCCCGGCCCCCCGGAAAAACCGGCGGCAGCGTCGGACTGATCGGCATTGTCCGCGAATCGGGAAATCCCATAAGTCTGACCGTGACGCCCGGGGACGGGGACCGGAGTTTTGTCGCTTTTTCTGTCAAGATCAGCAGGAAAATCGGAAAGGCGGGAGGGGAGGGATAAGGGGTCAGGGGTGAGGGGTTCGGGGTAAGAGGTAAGACCTCTCACCTATCACCTCTGACCTCATACCCCTCACCCCTGACCCCATACCCATATCTTATGGACAAAGATGTTCTTTACAGCAACGAAGACGAAATCATTGAAAAAGCCGATGCCATTCTCGCGGATGAAAGCTGTCGGGACAACTCTCTGCTCAAAGAGTTTTCAGTTCTTCTGAAAGATTATAAAAAACTTTACAAGCAGAACCGCTTCCTGACAAAACGCGGGGACCGGCAGGAACTCAAGATGCGTCAGATCAATGACGAGCTTCTCCAGACCAACGAGCTTCTCAAAAGCGTTATGACCAAAGGGATGCTTCAGGTCAGAGAGGACCTGCTTGCACAGGTGATGAATCTGACGGGCGAACTCGTACTGACGCGCAACCAGCTTGTCGGAGCCGCGAGGGATGAAACTTGGCATAATCAAAAGATAGAAGGGTTTTTTCAGAATCTTGACCGGGTGACAAGTTCCCTTCAGGAAAGGATTATGCAGACAAGGATGCAGCCGCTGGGAAATGTGCTGGCAACCCTTCCCAGGATTATCACCGAGGAATCGCAGCGTCTTAAAAAGCTTATCCGTCTGGAGATAGAAGGATCGGAAGTGGAATTGGACAAAAGCATTCTCGAATCCTTGGCCGATATCCTTGCCCGTCTGATCCGGAATGCCTGCGAACACGGCATTGAAACGCCTTCGGAACGCTCAAAATGCGGCAAACCGGAAACCGGAAACATAAAGGTCCGGGCATTCCGTGAAACCGGGCATATCAACATCCTTGTCCGCGATGACGGTGCAGGGATTGACCGCACGCTTATAAAGAAAAAAGCCCTGACACAGGGCATTGTCACCCGTGACGAGCTTGCCCGTATGAGTGAAAAAGAACTGATGTCGCTTTTTATGTCATGTTTTTCAGCGGCAGAAAGCATAAAAAGTGCTACGGAAGAACAGGGCGGCTCTGCTGAGATCAGTTCGGAACCCGGAGCAGGCACCGAAGTTTATCTGAAACTGCCTCTGACCCTTTCCATCATCCCCTGCCTGATCGTGGAAGTGGGCAATGAACGCTATGCCATTCCCAAAATCAGTGTGGAAGAATTAGTATGTCTCTATGACGAAGATGCCTCAGACGGTATTGTCTATGCCGGGAATCAGGAGGTCTGCCGCCTGAGGGACCGCCTGCTGCCTGTGGTCCGGATGAGGGAAGTTCTCGAGTTCATCCCTGCAGATGTTCCCAAGCTGGGGCTTGGGAACAAGGGACAGCTGGGGCTTGGGAACAAGGGACAGCTGGGGCTTGGGAACAAGGGACAGCTGGGGCTTGGGAACAAGGTATCTTCCCTCGTTCCCAAGGTATCTTCTCTCGTTCCCAAGCCCCAGCTTGGGAACGGGAGTGAATCTTCCCTCGTTCCCAAGGTATCTTCCCTCGTTCCCAAGCCCCAGCTTGGAAACGGGAGTGAATCTTCCCTCGTTCCCAAGGTATCTTCTCTCGTTCCCAAGCCCCAGCTTGGAAACGGGAGTGAATCTTCCCTCGTTCCCAAGGTATCTTCCCTCGTTCCCAAGCCCCAGCTTGGAAACGGGAGTGAATCTTCCCTCGTTCCCAAGGTATCTTCCCTCGTTCCCAAGCCCCAGCTTGGAAACGGGAGTGAATCTTCCCTCGTTCCCAAGC
>DYRK01000122.1:10062-12611 GCA_020718785.1 Desulfatirhabdium butyrativorans
CTCGTTCCCAAGCCCCAGCTTGGAAACGGGAGTGAATCTTCCCTCGTTCCCAAGCCCCAGCTTGGGAACGGGAGGAACTGCCGGGTACTTCTGTTCGCGGTGGTGAAATCCGGAAACCGGCGGTTCGGATTAGTCATAGACCGCGTCACCGGGTCTGAGGAAATTGTTGTGAATCCCATGCACCCCAAGCTGAAATCGCTGGGGATTTATTCGGGAACCACAGTCATGGGCGACGGAACAGTGGCTCTTATACTTGATATTCAGGGCATTGCCGACCATGCCGGAGTGGAGTCTGTTTCAGAAAATGAAGCGACCGTGACGCGCTATGTTTCCGAAAGCGCAGGTTCGGATGTACAGCGGGTACTGCTGTTCAAAGTCGGGGAACATGAGCAGTTTGCAGTTCCCCTGCTGCTGATCCGCCGGGTAAAGGAAATTTTCACAGACCGTATTGCGGCAGTGGGAAGCCGCTTCTACATCACTGTTGACGGCATTCCGACTCTTATTCTCCGCTTGGACCGGCTGCTGGATGTCTCTGCTCTGCCGGAAAAAAAAACAATGTATCTGCTTATTCCGCGCTATGCGCCCTGCCCTTTCGGAATTCTCATGTCTCATATCAGCAATGTGGTTTCGGTTCCGCTGATATTGGATACCGACAGTCTCAGAGAAGAAGGGCTGATGGGAACCGCGGTGGTGCAGGAGCGTCTCACTCTGTTTCCTGATATCTGGTATCTGCTTGAAAAAGCCGCGCCGGACAGGCCTGAAAAACAAAAGACTGACATTTCTTCTGAAAAGCCTGTCTGCATTCTTTTAGTCGAGGATTCCGCATTTTTCCGGCAATTGGTCAGACGCTGGCTCGAATCGGGAAACCGGAAGGTCATAACCGCGGAAAACGGTCTGAAGGCATTGGAACTGATGGACAAAACAGCCTTTGACCTGATTGTCTCAGATATCGAGATGCCGGAAATGGACGGACGTACCTTTATCAGACAGGTACGGATGCAGGAAAAATACCGGCACATCCCGGCTCTGGCTCTCACTGCTCTGGATTCGGAGGAGAGCCGTTCCCTCGGAAAGGATGCCGGTTTCGACGCATACCAGAAGAAAATAGACCGGGAGCGTCTGCTCCGGTGTGTGGAAAATTTGTTGAAAAAGAGTTGAAGAGGGTGAGAGGTAAGAGGTCAGGGGTTTCCTCTCACCCCGCACCCCGAACCCCGAACCTCCTTATTACAGGCATATTATGTATCGCGTATTGATGGTGGAAGACAGCAGGTTTTTCGGGACCTTGATCAAAAAGCGCATTCAATCCGAGCTTCAGGCAGAAGTCCGATGGGTTCAGACCCTTTCGGAAACTTATGAACTGCTCAACAGCACGGCAAACGATTTTTTCATTGCATTGCTTGATCTGAATCTCCCCGATGCCCCCAACGGTGAAATTGTTGACATGGTGATAGGGAAAGGTATTCCTGTGATCATCTTCACCGCTGAATACAGCGAGGAGGTAAGAAAATATATCTGGTCCAAAAAAAATGTCGCGGATTATGTTATCAAAGAAGGCGCGCCCACAATCGGATACATTATTTCCCTGATCCGGCGGATTCACCGGAACCGCCTGATCAAAGTGCTGGTCGCCGATGATTCGGAACCCTTCCGGAAGATGGTCTGCAACCTGCTGAGGGTGCATCAGTATTCGGTATTCGAAGCCGCAGACGGTGCCGAGGCATTGAAAATGATGGATGAAAACCGGGATATCCGGATGGTGGTCAGCGATTTCGGAATGCCTTATATGGACGGGATTCAGCTCACAAAAAAAATCCGGAAAAAACACAGCAGAGAGCAGGTCGCAATTATCGGCGTATCCGCTCAGGAGAGCATGTCGGTGAGATTTATCAAAAGCGGGGCAAACGACTTTATCCGCAAGCCTTTTTCCAGCGAGGAATTCTACTGCCGGATCACTCAGAATATCGAGATGCTCGAACATATTCAGAAAATAAAAGACCTCTCCAACAAAGATTATCTGACCGCATTGTACAACCGCAGATATTTTTTCGAGGTGGGACATAAGCTGTTCGCAAACGCAAAAAGACATAATATGAATATCACGGTCGCAATGGCGGATATTGATTTTTTCAAACAGATCAACGACAGTTACGGCCATGATGCAGGTGATGAGGTTCTGAAACGGATTTCGCTTATTCTGAAAAACCGGTTCCGTGAATCCGACATTGTCTCGCGCTTCGGGGGAGAGGAATTCTGTATTCTCGCAATGAATTCGGACCCGGCGCAGTCTTTCGGACTCTTTGAAACTGTCAGAAAAACCGTTGAGTCATCAGGAACCTGTGTCGGAGACAAGACCATCAGACACACGGTCAGCATAGGTATCTGCACCGAAGCGGCCGATTGTCTCGCGACAATGATCCGAAGAGCCGATCTCATGCTGTACAAAGCCAAAAAACAGGGGCGGAACTGTGTAGTTTCAGACAGGTGAGCGACCGACCATTATGATTTATAAGATTCGGTGGGTCAGACATTTCTGTCTGACCTTTATCATG
>DYRK01000753.1 GCA_020718785.1 Desulfatirhabdium butyrativorans
ATGAAAGCAGAAGGAAAGCGATATGTCAAAAAAAAATGTTGCATCTTTACTCATAGAAAATAAAACCGTGTTTATTGTGATCGCCATTGCACTGTTTCTTATCGAACTGGAGATTTTTGCCGTGGCTGCAATGAAATCCGGCAAAGATTCCCGATTGCAGATATTGGATAAAAAAGGAAATGTGGTGCATGAAACCGACGGCAAGACTCTGAGCGATTTCAACAAATATTATTTCGAAAAAACATTCGGTCCATTTGAGCAATACGATCTCAAACTCGTAACCAAAGATATTCCTTTTCCTTTCAGGGCATGGTTTGTCGCGGCTGTGGGGATTCCCATGGGCGCGATTCTGCTCTTTGCTTTTGCCGTCAAGGCATACCTTTCTCTGTTCTACGGAGAATACAAAGATGAGGAAGAAGAGGCCTTACGCGCCAGGACCGAAGCCCTTACAGGCTTTGAAAAATTCATTGCCAGTATAACCGGATTCAATATATTTGTCATCGGATTTATTGTTTTTCTGGCGATCATTCTCTACTGGATCATACCGGAGGTCATAACTTACCTGTTCAGGCTCGGCGAAGAAACTATTATCCGGTATATGAAAATAGGCGAGGATATCATCGTCAAATATAAATGGTTCTTTCTGGCTCTTGTCATGGGCTTTTTCGGCTTTATCGCATGGATTGTCTATCTGCGCTATCTCCTTGCAAAAAAGACCATCGAAAGCCAGACAGAAATTGACAAGCACCGTCTTCAACTGGAATACAGCCGGAATGTCGGCTCATCTCTTCAATTGGAATATGACGGCGCAAAAGCCGGTACTGAACCGCTCATCAGTTGGAATAATGACGGCGATACTGCCGGGAATAAGGGCAGTTCCCAAAAGCGTAAGTAAGGGTGAGTGACCGACCAAATTATATCGGCGGGTCAGACATTTCTGTCTGACCCGCATCATGAACAGACAGGAATTTCTGTTCTGCCTATTTCCGAGAAAACACCGGATACAAAAAAACAATGCAGATTGTAACCACCCATAAAAACACAGATTTCGACGCCTTTGCCTCGACAGTGGCAGCAACGGTATTGTACCCGGGTACCATTGCCGTACTTCCGAAAAGTGTAAATCCGAATGTAAAGGCATTTTTATCTATCCATAAAAATATGTTAAGCATCTATACCGCCGATGAGGTAGATATGAATCAGGTGAATCATCTCATTGTGGTGGATGTGAACCGATGGGACCGTCTTGACGGTATGGAAAAATTAAAGCAGAAACAGGGACTTGAAATCAGTCTCTGGGACCATCATCTCAATGACGGAGATATAGAGGCAAATTGGAAATGCCGCGAAGAGATGGGCGCGAATATCACCCTCATGATCCGGAAGATGAGAGAAAAAAATGAGACATTGACTCCTATGCTGGCAACGCTCTTTCTGACAGGACTGTATGAAGACACAGGAAACCTGCGCTTTCCATCCACAAAGGCTGAAGATGCTCATGCCGCGGCTTATCTGCTTGAGCAGTTTGCAGACCTGAATGTTCTCAATTCTTTTCTGCGCCAGCCTTACGGCGAAAAGCAGAAAAACATCCTGTTTGAAATGCTCAAGACAGCCGGGCGCACCTCTGTAAACGAATATAACATCAGTTTCAGCAAAATGGATATCGAAGGGCATGTGGGCAGTCTGTCGGTGGTGATTCAGATGTACAGGGAAATCATGAATGTTGACGCTGCCTTCGGCATATTCAGCAACAGAGAGCAGAACCGTTGCATGGTAATCGGACGCAGCAGTTTGGACAGCCTTGATATCGGCACGATCATGCGGGCATTGGGCGGCGGCGGACATCCGGGGGCAGGGTCTGCTATGCTGAAAACCACGGATCCGGATGCTGTGGAAGCCATGATAACAGACCTGATTCAGGGCAATCAGCAGGCATCTGTGCAGATCGGCGATATTATGTCATTTCCGGTCATAACCGTAAGCCCGGATACAAAAATGCAGGAAGTTGCCATGATTTTAAGGGAAAAAGGCTGTACCGGCCTGCCGGTAATCGAGGGTGAGAAAATCATCGGAATTATTTCCCGAAGGGATTTCCGGAAAGTCAGGAAAGATTCCGCGCTGAATGCCCCGGTCAAAGCATTTATGAGCAAAAACATCATCACTATCGAGCCGGGCAGAAGTCCCATGCAGGCTGCCCGTCTCATGGTAAAACACGATGTGGGCCGTCTGCCGGTAGTGGAAAACGGACGAGTGATCGGCATTATCACCCGCTCCGATGCCATGAATTATTTTTATGATCTTCTGCCGAACAGGTGATTCGAAAATAGCAATATACAAGCTGTTTTGAATCTTTTTCGCTTTACTGATTATCTCACATTACGCACCTGTCATTCCTGCGAAAGCAGGAATGACAGCGGGACGCCTGATTTACGTCCGGCTGCATAACATCAGATATTCTTTCCACCGTCATAATCTGCGCTTTCCGAATTTTCTGTAAAACGCCAAAGCTTAAAACAGGTGCAAACCGTTTCTCCGCAAAAAATGGCTTGCAAAGCCGTTTTACAGAAGCGCAGATTATGCCGGTGGGCAGTATATATAATCACAAAACAGAAGAGGAAAACCGTCATGCACCTCGGCAAACAGCAGTTTTTCAACATGA
>DYRK01000754.1 GCA_020718785.1 Desulfatirhabdium butyrativorans
GGTCTGAAAAATACCGGTTAAACCAGTCCCGGATAATTTTAACCATTATTGTTCCCTTAATCTTAACGTGAGTTTGACGCAAGCCTGCATTTTTCCTCGTTCCCAAGCCCGGCTTTTTTTCCTCGTTCCAAAGCCCCAGCTTTTTTTCCTCGTTCCCAAGCCCCAGCTTGGGAACGCGTCTGCGCCCGAAGCCCCGGCTTCGGGCAGTCGGGAAGCCGGGGCTTCCCCGGCAAGTGCGTTCCCAAGCGGGGCTTGGGAACGAGAAACGAGAAAAGGGTGCATAATGTGCCTGATCTGTATAAGGCATATATCGGAAATATTCAATGCTTAAAGCTCATATCGGTCGGGCATGATGCCCGCATACCGCTGCAACAGTATAATTTTTCATAAAATTATTTTTTTCCGGTTCCGGAAACACCGCGTAATGAAAAAAATCACATATCGCTTGCCAAACCGGATTACGCATGATATAAGGCTCGTTTTTCAGGATATAAGAAAATTTCGGATTTTGAAAATCAGACCGCCTCGCGTACACTGACGACAATCAAGGATTTCCGTCTGCAAAGTGTGTAAGAAAGCGGCTGTATTAAGAAGGCATAATCTGTAGCAACATTAACCTCAAATAGAAAAAAAGGAGTAGAGAATCAATGGCTTATGATGCAACTAAGATGGCGGACTGGCAGATTTCCGAAGCAGCGGAAGCGAAGATGCCCACCCCGGATCAGTGGAGAGAAAAACTGGGTCTCGACAAAGATGAAATGCTTCCTATGGGCAGACTTGCCAAGCTTGATTTTCTGAAAATCAGCGAACGCCTGAAAAGCAGACCTGACGGGAAATACATCGAAGTGACCGCTATTACGCCGACCCCGCTTGGCGAAGGCAAAAGCACGACCTCTCTGGGTCTGATCGAGGGCTTGGGCGCACGCGGCAAAAATGTCGGCGGCGCGCTTCGTCAGCCTTCGGGCGGTCCTACGATGAACGTCAAAGGAACCGCAGCAGGCGGCGGAAATGCGCTGCTGATTCCCATGACCGAGTTTTCTCTGGGTCTTACCGGCGATATCAACGACATTATGAACGCTCACAATCTGGCAATGGTTGCAATGACCTCGCGGATGCAGCATGAGCGGAACTATAATGACGAACAGCTTGCCCGTCTGACCAAAATGCGCCGCTTGGACATTGACCCCACGCGCGTTGAAATGGGCTGGATCATGGATTTCTGCGCTCAGGCAATGAGAAACATCGTTATCGGTCTCGGCGGACGTACCGACGGTTACACCATGCAGTCCAAATTCGGCATCGCAGTCGGTTCAGAATGTATGGCAATCCTCGCTATTATCAATGATCTGGCTGATCTGAAGAAACGCCTCAATGAAATCACTGTTGCATTTGACAAGAGCGGCAAGCCTGTCACCACCGGCGATCTGGAAGTCGGCAATGCTATGACCGCGTTTATGCGTAATACCATCAACCCGACGCTGATGAGTTCCGCCGAATATCAGCCTGTTCTGGTTCATGCAGGTCCTTTTGCCAATATCGCTGTGGGTCAGTCTTCAATTATCGCAGACCGCATCGGTCTGAAAATGTTTGATTATCATGTCACCGAGTCCGGTTTTGCAGCAGACATCGGCTTTGAGAAATTCTGGAACGTCAAATGCCGTTACAGCGGACTCAAACCGCATGTTCTGACCACCACCATCCGCGCACTCAAGATGCACGGCGGCGGACCCAAAGTTGTCGCAGGTATTGCTCTGCCCGATGCCTACACCAAAGAAAACGTGGCATTGGTCGAAAAAGGCTGCGAGAACATGGTTCATCTGATCAACGTGATCCGCAAATCCGGGATCAACCCGGTGGTCTGCGTCAACTGTTTCCATACAGATACTGCTGCTGAAATCGCGGCTGTCAGAAAAGCTGCCGAGGCTGCCGGCGCGCGCTGCGCCAAGTCCGAACATTGGGCAAAAGGCGGTCAGGGATCATTGGAACTGGCAGATGCGGTTATTGACGCGTGCAACGAAAAGAATGAGTTCAGATTCCTCTATCCGCTGGAAACGAAACTGCGTGACCGCGTGGCAAAGATCGCCAAAGAAGTTTACGGCGCAGACGGCGTGTCCTGGTCGGCTGAGGCAGAAGCAAAGGCAAAAATGCTGGAAGCCGATCCCAAATATGCGGATTATGCAACCATGATGGTCAAGACTCATCTAAGCCTGACCCATGACCCGGTATTGAAGGGTGTTCCCAAAGGCTGGACTCTGCCGATCCGCGACGTACTCATCTACTCCGGCGCGAAATTCCTCTGCCCCTGTGCAGGAACCATCAGCCTTATGCCCGGAACCAGCTCCAACCCGGCTTTCAGAAGAATTGATGTTGATACCAAGACTGGCAAAGTCAGCGGTCTGTTCTAAGCCTTTCTTTTCTTAATGACCGGTTTTAATTCTTGACAGAACAGGGTCCGGGCGAAAGGTCGGACCCTGTTTTTCATGAAACAAAACGGCTTGCATCTGTTTTAAGCTTTTGGCGTTTTACAGTAATGCCCGGAATTGCTCGCTTGGGATTGACAAATCCCAAGCATTTCCGGCGGATTTGTCAATCCGCCTGGAGCGGCCGGGGGCATTTTTGCTCGCTTGGGACTGACAAATCCCAAGCATTTCC
>DYRK01000755.1 GCA_020718785.1 Desulfatirhabdium butyrativorans
TTTAACCGATTTGCCCTTAAATCATAAGGAGGTTTTAACCATGAGAAAACTGTCGGAAAGCGTGATTTTTATCTTGACCGTACTGTCTTTCTGTTCTTCTGCCGCGGCAGGCGGAAAAGTCTGCTGGTACACAGCTATTACTCGGATTATTCATGGGTCAATTCCATTACCGACGGGGTAAAGAAAGGTCTTGAGGGCAGCGACGCGCAGCTTGAGATTTTCTACATGGACACCAAACGCAAAACCGGTAAAGAATGGTTTGCCGGGTCCGGGAATCTGGCAAAACAGAAGTTTGAAGATTTCAAACCGGATGTGATTATTCCCGCGGATGACAATGCACAGGAATATTTTGCGAAAGATTATATCGGAAAACCGGGTATTCAGATTGCTTTTTGCGGCGTGAACGAAGACCCGGCAAAATACGGCTATCCCGCAGGCAATGCAGCAGGCATTATTCAGAAACCCATTTTTATTCAAAGTATCGAACTTCTTCTGTCAATCAAAAACGATATCAGAACCCTTGCGCTTATCAGTGACAGCGGAGAAACATCAAGTGCCATAATCGCTTATTGTAAAACTCTGAAATCCCCGGTTCAGATTGTATCTTTTGACCAGCCTTCGACTTTTGACGAATGGAAGGCCGCGATAAGCCGATATCAGACTTCCGCGGATGCTTGTTCCGACAATTCCGGGAGCGGCTCAGGAAAAAGCCGGCGGTATTGACGACATTTCGTTAGGGGATATTCTGAATCTGGACATCACTGTCGCAACAAAAACGAAAACTACCGTGCAGGAGGCACCGTCCATTGTTTCGGTGATTACCGCGGATGAGATCAGGAATATGGGCGCAAGGAACATCACAGATGTGCTTCGGACGGTTCCGGGGTTTGACATGACGCTTTCATCAAATTCAGCTGCTTATCAGATGAACATCCGCGGCATGCGCTCATCGGCTCAGAATGACAAGATAAAGCTCATGATAGACGGACACAGCATGTCCGCTCTGTGGGGAAGCGATCAGCAGCTTTTCAATGTGGCGCCGATTGCCAATGTCAGACAGATCGAAATCATCCGGGGGCCCGGTTCGGCACTCTACGGTACCGGTGCTTTTCTGGGAGTGGTAAACATTGTCACCTAAAAGGGGGGAGACGGACCTTCCGAGATAGCTGTGGAAGGCGGAAGTTTCGGAACAGTTAAGCCTTACGGTATGTTTTCCTACAAAAAGGATGATCTCAGTCGGTGTTGCTAATGCCCTGACAGACGAGGATGATGCCAAATTCAAATATGCTTACGGAGAGCTCGGATACAAACTGCCGATAAGCGACCGGGGAAATCTGCAAATCAGAACTTTTTATGATTATGCAAAGCAGGACTGTGTGCTGGAACTTTTTTCCGAAGAAACAGCGGCAACTGTTTTCAAATGGACCAACAGTCAGGGCATTTTGGGCGGACCGATTGCTGAAAATTCCATACTGGGCGGTGAGATTTCGGCTGATTACAGAATAGTCAAAGGAATTCAGCTTGTAGGCGGAATATCTTATGAGTATGACAGGCAGTTCAGTCCCATACAGGTTGCAAACGCCAATATTATCGGAACACCGCTTGTGGTCAACGGAATCACCTATGCACCGGTGCAGTATCTCGGCGGACTGACTGATATTTCGGAAAACGGAAACTGGCAGAAGGAGGCGGACCGATCTGTTTTTGCCGTGTACGGACAGGGGATTTTTGACATCAGGGAACTTTTGTCTCTGAAACGGGGAGTGGAAAATCTGTCCCTTACCGCAGGCGTGAGATACGACAGCTACGATGATTTCGGCTCTTCCGTCAATCCCCGCTTAGGACTGGTCTATGCCCCCACATCGGACCTGTACTTCAAAATGCTTTACGGCACGGCTTTCCGCGCTCCGAATTTCAAGGACTTATATACGATAAACAATCCGGCTGCTCTCGGAAACCCGGACCTGGACCCGGAGAAGATTGCCACGGCAGAAGCGATGGTCGGATATAATTTTACAAAAAATCTGAAAAGCACTCTTACTTTTTTCAACGTCAAAGCCGAGGATATTATTCAGAGCAGACCATCTGTTACTCCGGGTACTCCGAGAGTCTTTGACAATGTCGGAAAAATAGAATCCAATGGGCTGGAAGCTGAATTCAGACTGCTTTTCGGCAAACAGAGATATGCCTACCTCAATTTCACATTTCAGGATGTGAAAGACACGACTCATGCGACCATCACCTCCGCAGGAGGTCAGGTTTACACTCAGGAAGATTTCAACCCGGGAGGTGTTCCTGAATTTTATGGAAATATCGGGGTCAATTATGATATGACAGATTACATCAATGCAAACGTATGGGTCAATTATGTGGGAGAAAGAGACAGAAGCGAAGCAAAAAAATGGAGCGGCGAAAATCTGGTTCCGGCTGACACCAGAGACCCGGTAAAAGACCGCACGCTGGCCAATGCCTCGCTTACATTCAGGAACTTTTACAGGGGGCTGGAACTGCAACTGAGCGGGTTCAATCTTTTCAATGCCGACCACAGAGATCCGGAACCTTCGGGAGCGGTAAAGAACGACCTGCCGCTTGCCGGAACGAGTTTTACGGGAAAAGTTTCGTATTCGTTTTGAACTGAGCCCCTGAAGG
>DYRK01000756.1 GCA_020718785.1 Desulfatirhabdium butyrativorans
GCGCAAAAGCTCAACACAGCCCCGAAGCAGTATATGGACATCGTCAGGATCACAGCGAGGAACATATTTTTCAAACTGTTCGGAAGCTTCAGACCGACATACAACAACTTCAGAAACGACCATGCAATCCTGAGAGAATTGACGCGGGCTCCAGGATTCGTCTCCTGCAAAGATGGCAGGACGACAGTAATCCTCCACCCGGCATTGACCATCCAGCCGAAAGTCAGGGAAAAACTCCAGCTTTTCCTGGATCAGGCATCTGAAGGAATCGAAAGGGCGGGAGGCGGAAAAATCGAATTCAAGCTATGGGACAAAGACGCCTGAGATGCAAAAGGAGGGATTTTTATTTGCGATTGTTGAAATCAGTCCTCCGCCTAAGGTATCGAGGGCTGAGGCATTGGCTCCACATCTATAGTTTTTTCGAAAAACAATAAAATTATTTATCTGAAAAACTATAGGCTGTATTTCCTCGATCCCGACCTCAGTCGCTTGCAAGAGACGTGGAGCAAAGAGCAGGGAAGAAGGACACGCCGAAGCGTGAACTCCAGCGCAATCGTTATTGTATGAGGATCCCGGTTAGAAGCCGCAGGCTTTTTTTTGCGTAGTCCGCGTCTACCACCATTTCCCAGAGCCTGTGTATTCTTCGACACCAAACCAGTATTTGTTCATTTTCTTTGTGGCGGTTCCTGCGACCATGCTATGCCAAAGTTGTTGCGCCGTGTGTGAATTTACATGTCCGTCGAAGAAGAGTATGTTTGCCGAGTTTATGTGCCGGTCAGTGCCCAGTCCGCCTCTTGAAGTCTGATATCCGGGCGTCAGGGCGTTCTGAGGGGATCTGTGGTCCATGTTGAATGCGGCATGGTTGTATGAGCCTGTTTTTGCAAATCCTGTGCTGGTGTCACCAAGCATGATCGAGTCGGATGGGTATCTGAGTTTGACCATAGGTGGTCCTGCCCATTCCTGGCCGCATGTCCCGAAATTCATGATGTCCATTTTACGGTTCTCAGGATCAACCCTCTGCGGTATCATCTCCACCAGTTGCTGACGGGAGGAATATCCGGTTTGCCATACCAGTAGCATACACGGTCCGCTTTGTTCGAATAATAGAATAAGCCCTGCCTCGAGCCGGACGACACATGACCGTCCGTCCATAAGACGTTGACAGTATATCCGGGATGCCGCAGGTAAAGCACATCAGA
This sequence comes from Desulfatirhabdium butyrativorans, assembly GCA_020718785.1. Lineage (GTDB taxonomy): Bacteria > Desulfobacterota > Desulfobacteria > Desulfobacterales > DYRK01 > DYRK01. Next base: position 1,200 of record DYRK01000756.1, read on the forward strand.
TTTTGTGAAATTTCCAATCTCTGAGTTCTGAGGAGACAGTTCTCTTAACTGCAGGCTTCCATCTGCTAGCATTATTGTGCTTTCCGGTTTTCTGAGCTGAGTAAATGCCGGCGCTGGATAGTCCGCTCCGAAAGCGCTCCTGTTCAGTCCGTAACTTGCATATTTTTGGAAGGAATCACTGTGAACCCAATACCAATCGGTGCTAGGGGTTGCATTAGCATACATTGTGTCGGCTGGACAGATGAAGAATCTGCCGCCGTCTCTGTTGTTGTCCTCCTGGTCATATCTTAGAGGTTCGGCTTCAGACAGCTTATGCGGATTGTCGGACACTTTTCCCTTGAATGCGTTGGAGCGGACTCTTTCTGTCCAATATGAAGTATGTGCCGGAGAAAATCTTCCTGTGACATTGTCTTTGTATGAAAGCCAGCGGTTCTGCTCCTCCTCTTCAGCGGTAATATGAATCCCGTAGTAGAGCTGTTTTAGGACGTTCATGCATACGGATTTTTTTACAGCGTCCTTGGCATTTCTTAGGGAAGGAAGCAGGATCGAGACTAAAATGGAGATGATCGCAACGACGATCAGAAGTTCAATCAGAGTAAAGGATCTAAGTCTCATTTCCGCATTTTTTTTCAAAGCCCGTTCTGCATCTGCATTTCGGACAAAACTGTTCGAATCGCTCAATATGCCGAGACGCATTTTGCTGACCTCAATTAGTATTTACTTAACGGAAATGTAATCAACTCTTAACTCAGCGCAATTATATCGCATTTTGAGCCTTGTGTCAATATTCTTAACGATAATATCATTATGCGCAACGATTGTCGTTCTTGTGGTCATGGCGCAATCTTCATGTTTAGGGCTTTGATTCCATCTTCTCCAGGGTATCAATGAATTGGTCATAAGTATTTTTCAGTTCAAGGAATCTGTGTTTTCCGCAGAATGCGGACAATTTCCTGTATCTTGCATATGCAACTCCGAAAACGAAATTCCAGCCATCTCCCGGCCATAGATCGGATGCCGTGAAACAGATGTATGCGTCCCCTGTGATTTGAAGGATTTTGTTCTGCTCGTCCGTGAACTTGCCAAGCGGCTGGATATAAATCGTTTTTCTCAGAGGGTCAGGCATCAACGGCCGTCCTGATATGTATTCCTTGAAAAGCTGTCCATCCTCTTTGAACTCATAGAGCCAGTCGTCCGGTTCCGGCGAAGAAAGTTTCCTGTGAAGATGCGAGAGTGCTTCAATCGCAGTGTCAAGTTCTTTCACTGTGGGGAAATCACTCTGCGTCAAATTTTTGGAATCAGAAGAAAGAGAAAGATGGAGGAAAAAAGAAACTGGCAAAATCATGAATTTCGGCAAATATTTTAGTCTCTTTAGATTCATTCACTTGTCCTATAATTTCAGACTTCCTAACCCGTGGAAAAAGGGATTGTATCGTTTTCAGTCACCGG
>DYRK01000123.1 GCA_020718785.1 Desulfatirhabdium butyrativorans
AAAAGGCCCGGAGCCGGTATGGCACTGATTCCTTATTTCCGAAAATGTCTAATATAATAGGAAAATGTCTGAACGGGGATTTACAGGATTTTCAGGATTTTAAGATGAACAGGATCAGAGATTTGGAAATCCTGTCAATCCCCGAATCCTGAAAATCCTGATTCAGACAGTGTGGGGCAAAGGTCTGAACGGGGATTCACAGGATTTTCAGGATGACCGGGATTGAATCCTGTCAATCCTCAAATCCTGAAAATCCTGATTCAGACAGTGTGGGGCAAAGGTCTGAATCAGGATTTTCAGGATTTTAAGATGAACAGGATTAGCGATTTGGAAATCCTGTCAATCCTCAAATCCTGAAAATCCTGATTCAGACAATGTGCTAATCCGCTCTCATCATCTGCTTTTAACGAAAGGAAAAAATTATGGATAACACAATTACCGGCAGTTCAATGCCTTTTGAATATATCACCTCGGATCCCGGGATTCTGGGCGGCAAACCCTGTATCAAAGGCACACGCATCAGCGTTGCCTTTATTCTGGAACTTTTTGCCGGCGGCGCAACACATCAGGAAATTTTGCAGGCTTATCCGCATCTTCCGGCGGAGGGTATCGAAGAAGCCCTGCGCTATGCTGCATCTGCCTTCAAAAATGAATATATTCTGATGAGCGAGGTTCTGCCCCGTGCATCCGCTTGATTTCCCTATTCTGGCAGATGAAAACATTCATCCGGATGTTGTCGGATTTCTTCGGGAACGTGGAACAGATGTCTGTTCCGTCACGGAAGAAGGACTCGCAGGACAGGACGATCTGACCCTATTGAGGCGTGCATATCGGGAAAACCGGGTCATACTGACCCATGACAGCGATTTCGGAACATTGGCAATACTGCAAGGCGAACCGTTTACCGGCATTGTCTATCTGAGACCGGGGCATATTCGCGGAGAATTCGTCATTCAGATCATAAAGACGCTGATTTCCCAGAACATTGAGGTACAGCCGCCGTTTATTGTCGTGGCTGCGTTCAGCAGAGGAAATTTGCAGACACGGGTGCGGCAACTTTCGTGAGATTCGAATCGCTTATCGGAACATGACAAAAAAGGATTTCAGGATGACCGGGATTGAATCCTGTCAATCCTCAAATCCTGAAAATCCCGGTTCAGACAGTGTGGGGCAAAGGTCTGAATCAGGATTTTCAGGATTTTAAGATGAACAGGATCAGAGATTTGGAAATCCTGTCAATCCCCGAATCCTGAAAATCCTGATTCAGACAGTGTGGGGCAAAGGTCTGAATCAGGATTTTCAGGATTTTAAGATGAACAGGATTAGCGATTTGGAAATCCTGTCAATCCCCGAATCCTGAAAATCCTGATTCAGACAGTGTACTTAAATGAGATGATTTCAAAAAAGGAACATATCAACATGACACAGCAAACCGTTCAGCCTGTAAAACCGGCAATATCTCCGGAGCAGATTATTCTGGCAGTAAAAAATATGGAGAAAGAGCAGCAGGAAGCATTTATTGAAGACCTGCTTGCGGCGGTCAGCCCGGAATATCTTGAAAGCATCAGATCGGCTGATGAAGAGGATGGTATCATTCAGCTTGTGGTAAAAGCCGGTCTGGTACGCCCGCGGCGGTCAAAAAAACTCTCTCCGCCGGATCCTGTGTCTGAAGAAGAACGTCGCAAGCTTGCTGAAAAATTGGGACAGACACCGGGCAGGCTTCTTTCTGAAATCATCATTTCGGAGCGTGAGCAGTGATAGCAGTCGCATATTTCGACACCAGCGCTTTGCTGAAGCATTATGTAAGAGAAATCGGAAGCGGATGGGTAAATGCGCTTTTTGCCTCATCTCCTGCGCCGATCATATTCACCTCGCAACTGACCGTGGTTGAGGCGGTGTGTGCATTTTCAAGAAGACTGCGGGAGGGCGCATTGTCATCCGAGGCGTACAGCAGATTGCTGACAGCCTTTGATTATGATGTCAGTTACAAATATGTTATTGCCGATGTGATGCCGATAGCCATTGACGCTGCCTGTCAGTTGGCAGGCAGACATCCGCTGCGTGCCTATGATGCGCTGCATCTGGCGACGGCGTGGCTGATTAACCGTGAATTGGTTCAAAATGGGAAATCGCCCCTTATTTTTATTTGCGCTGATGACCGTCTGGCATCCATTTCCAAGGCTGAAGGTCTTCTCATGGAGAATCCTAACCGTCACCCGATTCCGGATTGAAAGCGGCGCCGGAATCAGCCTGCTTTCGCTATCAGCCCCGGCATTGATGCCGGGGATTAAAAACAATAAGGAGGAATAAAGCAATGAAAAGAACAGCACAGTTAAATAATATTAAATTGATATATTAACTTTAAAATTATCAGCTTCAGAACAGGGTTATATTGTGATTTCTGACCGTACTCAGGGCGCACGCTTCAGCGGTCGGCTGTGTCATCTCGAAGTCAAAGGCTATAAAGGCGACAGCGAACTCGCAGCAAAGGAAACACCTTTCACTATCGGAGCGCATGAGACCTTTACGACAGTTATCTCCGCAGATGATTTCCTTGACAGCAAGGTGATTGACTTCGGGACGCCGGATGTTCCTGTGAGCGAATCCGGGGAGCCGCTGAATTACGATTTCAACGGCGACGGTACGATTGACGATTCGGACATTATGGAACAAATGCAAAGGCGATGCGGAATACGATCCTTTCTTTGATCTGGATAACGACGGCTGCATTACGGTTATAGACATCATGCGGGTTGCAAATTAAAAAACCGGTCCGTTAATTTTGAAAAAAAGATGCTTCTGCTGACGAAAAGTCGGCAGGAGCATTTTTTTTGTTCAATCTGATACAAAAGCCGCTTGAAATACCGAAAGCAGGGCAATATAATAGGAAAATGTCTGAACGGGGATTTACAGGATTTTCAGGATGACCGGGATTGAATCCTGTCAATCCTCAAATCCTGAAAATCCTGATTCAGACAGTGTGGGGCAAAGGTCTGAATCAGGATTTTCAGGATTTTAAGATGAACAGGATTAGCGATTTGGAAATCCTGTCAATCCCCGAATCCTGAAAATCCTGATTCAGACAGTGTGGGGCAAAGGTCTGAATCAGGATTTTCAGGATTTTAAGATGAACAGGATTAGCGATTTGGAAATCCTGTCAATCCCCGAATCCTGAAAATCCTGATTCAGACAGTGTGGGGCAAAGGTCTGAATCAGGATTTACGGCAGTCCTGCACAAGTAGTGATGAGTAACTCCTTTATAGCATTCGTTTTTTTTGTACACCCGTTTTTTTTGAAAATCAGGTTGCCGCAGCCGGATAATTATGGTATAAAAGGATAATATTTTTATTAACTTTTTTCATCATGAGGTGCGGTATGCTCTGCCCGGTCTGCGGTTCTGAAAATGTTGTCAAAAACGGTACGGTTCATAACGGGAAACCGAAAGTTATGTGTAAAGACTGCGGGAGGCAGTCTGCCGGAAATCCTGAAAATAAAAATATCTCTCAGGAGACAAAAGACTGAGACATTTATTTAATACTGCATATTGTTTTTAAAGGAGCGTTCCCCCGCCTTTCAGTCGGGGGGAAATCCGACTGATGCTGATCAGGAGACATTATTGAAAGCACTTATTCATAATAAGACTATCGTATTGGGAGTATGCGGAGGAATTGCCGCATACAAAAGCGTCGAATTGTTAAGACTGCTGAAAAAAGAAGGAGCAGATGTGCGGGTGATGATGACTCGGAATGCTCAGGCATTTGTAGGCTCGATGACCTTTGAAGCCTTGTCGGGACATCCCGTATGCACAAATCTTTTTGAAAGCAGAGGCGATGCCTCAATAAAGCATATCGAATGGGCAGAACAGGCTGATGCGGCGGTGATTGCGCCTGCGACAGCCAATATTATCGGAAAAATCGCAAACGGAATCGCAGACGATGCTTTGACTACCTTCATGCTTGCCGTGACAAAACAGAAACTTATCTGTCCTTCCATGAATACGCTGATGTATCAGAGCAAGGCAATGCAGCGGAATTTGGAAATACTCAAATCCGACGGGTGCATGATTATAGAACCGTCCGCCGGAGAACTTGCCTGCGGAACGAGCGGACCCGGGCGGCTTCCCGAACCTCCGGACATACTGGATCGCCTGAAAGCTTGTCTCACAAGTAAAGACTTGAAAGGAAAGCATGTGCTGGTTACGGCAGGACCTACGAGAGAAGCCATTGATCCGGTACGCTTTATCAGCAATCCCTCTTCGGGCAAAATGGGCTTTGCCATTGCAAAAGCCGCGGAACACCGAGGTGCGGAAGTCATTCTGGTTTCAGGTCCTGTGACGCTTTCCGATCCCCTGTATATCAAAGTTATCAAGGTACAGACCGCAGAGGAAATGGCGGAAACGGTTTTCTCGCTTGCGGAACAGGCAGACATTATTATCAAAACCGCGGCTGTCTCCGATTACCGCCCCAAAGAACCGGCAAAGCAGAAGATCAAAAAGGGAGATGAAGAAATGGTGTTGACATTGCAGAAAAATCCGGATATTCTGAGAGAATTGGGTAGACGGAAAAAAGATCATCAGACTCTTGTAGGGTTTGCCGCAGAAACTCAGGAACTTGAGATGAATGCAGGGAAAAAACTTGCCGAGAAAAATCTGGATATCATTGTCGGAAATCTTGTGAATCACCCGGGTTCCGGGTTCGGAACAGATACGAATCAGGTCACGCTGTTTTTCCGCAACGGCGACAAAGAACAACTTCCGGCTATGGAAAAAGAGGCTGTGGCGCATCTTCTTTTAGACAGAGTGAAAGAACTTCTATCATAGAAACCGTAGGGGCATGTCGGCGACATGCCCTATATAAGCACCGAAACAAGGGATTTGAGGATTTGGGACAGATAAGACATTTTATTGCTATTACCGAAGAGATAAAAAACCACCTGCAATTTCTGGCAGAATCAGGATGTCCCGGCTTTGACTGCTCAAAAGAAAGTCTTGAGATTATAAGATTTTGGGGAAAACGAGTCTCTCCACACAGGCGTCAGACAAAGGCAATTGTCTCTGAAAATCTGGAAGCCATCCGAAGAAATCTCGGAGATTGCCGAAGGTGCAAGCTTTCCCATAGCCGTACCCATATAGTTTTCGGCTCCGGAAATCCTGAAGCAAGGCTGGTTTTTGTCGGCGATGCTCCGGGATATGACGAAGATTCGGGCGGAGAGCCGTTTGCCGGAGCATCGGGCGAATTGCTTACGAAGATCATTCAGGCAATGAAACTGAGCCGTGAACAGGTTTATCTCTGCAATATAGTCAAATGCCGTCCGCCCGGAACCCGTGACCCGGAACCCGGCGAGATCAGAATCTGTCTGCCTTTTCTGAAGCGTCAGTTAAAAGCTGTTTCTCCGGAGTTTGTCTGCACGCTGGGAGCCCTTGCAGCCCAGACTCTTCTTGAAAAGACAGCGCCGGTGTCCATGCTCCGGGGGCGGTTTTATGACTGCATGGGATTCAGGCTTATTCCTACCTATCATCCCGAAGATATTCTAAGAGAAAAAGATAATCTTCCCGAATATAATCGGCTGAGAAGCAGTGTATGGGAGGATATAAAAAAAATAATGAAGGGGCTTGGGATAGACTGAAAGCAATGTCTTCTTGCATAAAATGACGGAGAGTGTATAATGATAGACCCTTACGAACTGGGACAGGTCTGGAATTTCCTGATTACTCATCGGGTTATCCGAAGCAAAGTACCGGATGGACAGCGGTTCAAGCCCGGAGAAAGAGATATCAGTCATTATCTTCAGCATGAATGGACCGAACATGAGATGGCTTTTCTGAGGAATTTTCTGTCAGAACAGGGTTTCGGATTACGCATTTATGACTCGGATACCATGCCGGGCATTCCTACGGGCGGCGTGTATTACATGATTATCCGAAATCCGGAAAGTCCGGCGCCGTCATGGGTTGACGAAAATAGGATTTGGGACAGATTCCGCCTGAAACGCACCGAGACTAAAGAACAACTCAGAGTCTGGTTTTTTGTGCTGTGGCAGAATCTGCTGGGGCTTGAGTACACCGCGCTGGATCGTCATATCAGTGCGACATCCGAATATCTGAATGCTTCTTTTACTAAGGAATCGCTGCTGGAATCTGTCAGAAGATTCATCGAAGACCTTCGACAGGAAACAGAATTTGTCAACCCTGTTGTTGAAACCCTTTTTCAGAACAAAGGAAGAGATATCGAGCGGCGCATAAATGTCTTTATCGAGATTCTGGAAGAACTGGGACAGATTATTGATAATAAAGACGGCTCTTATAATCAGACTTTGCTTGCTGCCAAAGAAGCAGAAGAAAATTACGGTCAGAGTCTGAGACATCTTCTTCCACATCCGACATTAGATGCCGATATCTTTGAAACTCTGTATTCCGATGCAGGAAATGAAGAGGATTTTGAATCCGAAGAAGTTGAAGAAGAGAATTCTGAGCCGGAACTATTCGAAGAACCGGAAGTATTCGAAGAAAAGAATGACAATATCGAACCTTCATCAGGAGTATAACTATGTATAACGAATTCAGCGCGATTATTGAGAAAGACGGAGAGTGGTTTATTGCCTATTGCCCCGAGATTCCGGGTGCAAACGGTCAGGGAAAAACAAAAGAGGATTGCCTTCAAAACCTTTCCGAAGCTGTCAAACTCATTTTGGAAGACCGGCGTCAGGATATTTTGAAAGGAGTTCCGCCTGATGCTATGCACGAAATGGTAACAGTGTCATGAAGCGGAGTACCTCTCTCGGACAGTAAGCTTGCTGAATTTCAGACTGGAATCATCCGAATCGGAAGAATAAGTAATACTATGGCTCTTATCAATCGTTTTGAAATCATAAATTTTCTGAACAGTTCGCAGAGCGAACAGTGGCGTCCGGACTTTCGCCACAATATGTTCAATCTGAATTGTCTTTCCACAGCCATTGTCATGCCCAACGGAACCGGAAAAACCCGGATCGTCAATGCCTTGCTGACTATTTTGTCCCGCAAGAAATCGCTCATCGGCAAAACCAAAATTTTCATGGCTCCGTCCAAACCCGGTATTCCGCCGACGCATATCCGGATTGAAATGGCATTGAACAAAGGCACTTCCATTTATCAGCAGTCTCCTATATCCGACGATATCTATGATACCGGCGGAGAATATTATGTACTGGGAATTTGCGGGTATAAGGGAGAGGATATCTGTTTCTACTCTTATCATGGAAAGCTCGGAGAAACGGACATGATCGCAGATAAGAGTCCGGAACAGTTTACTTTTATTACACAGAACGAGTTCAGGGAAAAACTGAAGAAAACCCGTTCCAATCAGTTCGGCGTCAACCGGCAGGACTGGCTCGAACTCGTGTCTCATTTTATCCCGCCTTATCATCTCAAACAGATGGCAGATTTTCACACTGTGGGCGGCGGAGACAAAGCCGCTGAGTTATATAATATAAAGACCAGAGGCAATGAGCGATATGATCAGACCTTTTTCTACGAACAGGTCGCGCCCCATCTGCTTGCAGGCGTGATGGGACCCGAAGGCGAAGAGGACGAATATCTCTTCGAGGAAACGATTTTCAAGTCATCTGAGAAAATCATTGCTGCCCAGTTCAAAACCCGTGAGGCTGAAAGCCGTCTGCATAAAGAGAAAATCGCCAACAGAAACCTCAGCCGCCTTACAGACCGTGCTAAAGAGATAGAAAGAAAGCAGGAGATATATCAGGAACGGGCGCGGACGGTCCGCAACATCGGAAGATGTCTTATTTTTCTCACAGAAACGGCTGCATTGCCCGGCATTCCTCTGTCTCCGGCATCTGCCTGTGAGAAAGCAGGAATCAGTGATGAGACAATCAGCCGTCTTATGAGACATATCGTCATAGTGCCGGAACAGGGTCCGACAGTCAGCGATAAAGGATTAGCCGAACTTTTTGCCAAAGATGCCGAAGACATAAACCGAAATACCCGCGGGATGAAGCTGAATATTCTGACGGCTTCACGGCTTATTCAGTTGAAAACGCCCGCGGCCGGTGATACTGAAACCCGGAAGTTGTACGCTCGTGAAACGGTTCTGAAGTTTATAGGGGAAAGCCGGGATGCCTATTTTTCCGTATCCAAACCCGAGCTGATCCATACCGTCAATAAAGCATTTGAAATCTTTGAAGAATATTCGGATACCGGTCCCTTTCGGAAAGCCTGCAGACGCATTGAAACAGAGATTCGGGAAGCAGAGACAATTTTACAGCAGGCAGAACTGCTGGAAAGTGATACTAAAGATCGTCTCAGAATCCTTGAAGAAGCGCAGCGGGCTTTTGAGCAGGGAAAATCCGCTTTTCAGCGGCTCTGCGAATCCGGACTGTTTAACGATGATGAGATTGAAAATCCTTTGAAAACAAAGGCTCGTCTTGAAAAAGAAGACAGGGATCTGGAACAGAAACGCGCTGTCTGTCTGCAAGATAAATCCCGATTCAAAGCCTGTGAGGAAAGCTGGCGGGTATTTACAGGCATTTACGGACAAGAAGCTGATCCGGCAGTTGTCCGCTCCCGATTGGAGCAGGAAAGCAGCCGTCTGAAAAAAGAGATTGATGCTGTAAAAGCCGAGGAAAATGAATTGCAACGGCAGAAAAAACGGGTTCAATTCGAACTGGCAGAATTGCAGCAAATCATAAAAGAGAATGACAAAAGGCTGTTTCAACTGCAAATTTTTCAGGACAGGGCAAGGCGGTTCTATGAAGCCTGTCCCGGAGAAAAGCCCGATCTGTTTGAAACTGTTCTGAAGAAGAAAAGACAGAGGCTTGAGCGCAACGGATTCGAACTTTCAGGAGAAATCAAATCGCTGGAAAAGCCGGTCCAATTCATCGTAATGTTCCGGGAGAAATTCGGGAAAGAATCTCCTGCCGAATATCTGAAAAGAATCGTTGAAAAACGGAATGTTGTGACAGAAGATAAAAATCTTTCCGCGCGCAGAGTCAATGATCTGAAACGGCAGCGTGAATTTTTAGAAACCCGTAAAGCAGCCCCGGGAAAAATCGAGTATGATGCTTTTAATGCCTTGCCTGAGACAATAAGCAAATGCTTTCTTTATGAAGTCATTACCGGACAGGACATTCCGCAGGAGAGAAAAACCGTGCTGCTGACCCTTTTCTCTTCGATTCTGTTCGCTCCGGCAGTAACGAATTCGGATGACGCGAGACAGGCGGTCCGATGTCTCCATGAAAAGCGGTTTCCGGTGCCTGTTTTTCTCAAAGATGAACTGATAAGCTTTATCCGCACGGGAACCGTCACGTATGACTCAGTCCAGGCCGCGGCTCATACTTTCTGGTTCGGAGAACAGACCCCGGTTGTTGACTGCATTTTGAATCCGGATAAAATCGAGGAAGAAAAACGAGTTATTCAGCGGGAAATCAGAGAACTCGAAGCGCATCTTGATGAATTGACAGATCAGGAAGAGTCATTGAGCGGACAGTCGCCGGATATGATTCTGGCAGAAAAGGCAAATCAGGCAATTTTGTCTCATGCTGAACAGGAATTGGAAAATGCCCGGCGCGACTATGCGGATATCGAAAAGGAACTGAAACAGCATGACAAGGATTACGGCGAGGAATTTCAAGTGATTATCAGCGGTGCCAAAGAATTTGAAACCCTCGGCGGGATGGAGAGATTTCTCCAATATCAGGCAAAACAGAAAGAACAGCATGAGGCTGAAGCCCGCAAAAATGCCGTATTGGAAGATATAGAAACGCAGACAGATGCTCTTGAGGAGAAAGTTCAAACTTTCCGTGAGCAGTCGGATGCCCTGAAAGATACGTTGTCTCGAGTGAATTTCAGGCAGGCTGCCGAATTTTTTGAAAAAGGCGGAGAAAATGCCTTGGAAGAATTGGATTCGGACTTGCAGACGACTCAGGAACAATTGGAAGTCATCAGGAAGAAACTCCGCTTTGATTTCGAACAGGCTGACGGCTATACCAAACATCGTCTGAACAGTGAACAGACCGACCGTGAGATCGGAATTCTGAATGAGACATTGATCCGGTCGGAAAAGGAAAAAGCTCAGGCAAAACAAAGCATCTTTGTCCGGGAAAGAGAGTCAATGGAACTCCGGGCAGCATCGGCAAAGTATGACGAAGCTCTGGCAGATATTCTGGAAGAATATGAAATTTTCAGGCAGTCCGCAGCGGATACAGGACATGAGACAGAGAGCAATGAGACAGACGAGACGTTTGAGCAACTCCGGATGCTCTCTGAGAAACTCCTTGTGACGGTCAGGGAAGGGACAGACGGGGCAGAGGAGATTACCGCATTGATGAGCAATATCCGTTCGGCAGTAAGACAATTTGCAGTCAAAGATCAGGAAAACCGGCGCAAAGCCGCGCAAAGAGATTTGGACGAGGCTAAGAAAGCTTACGGTGTTCTTTGCGAAGAACTGCTTGACTTCCAATTGGACGGTTTTTCTCAGGTCGTAAAAAGCAGAATCCGGGAAACCCTGAATGACCCGATCCGGATTATCTCCCTGCATCAGTCCATTGAATCTGCAATCTCCGAGCGCGAACAGGAAGTCAGAGAATTTGCAGATATGGAAAACCGGCTGATGTCCGAGATGATCAAACGCTTGGTGACATTTGCGGATAATGCCAAGCATAATCTGAACATTCTGAGAAAAGTGTGCAGCAAAAACAAAGTAGCAACTTTTGATATTACCTCCAGAATTTCTACACCGCAGGAAATGGAAAAAGCCATTGCCGACATTATTCAGACCTTGCAACAGCGACATGAATATGCACAGAAAGGGGCTGCGGAGTCCGCTGACAGGAAAGATCAGAATCAGTCCGATCTGGATTTTATCAGAAACCAGATTTATCGGGATATCTTTCGGGAACCGGCGATCAAAATCATTCATCCGAATATCCGTCAGGGAAAGAAAATTCTCTTTTCCTCGGATGTCAGCACCGGAGAGCAGTCGGGCGTTGCCCTGATGATGATGACCCGGCTTGCGGAATTTGCCAAAATGAGATATATCGAGTCAACTGCCGGGTCATATTCTGCCCGGCGAAAGCTGAAAGAACAGGAAATGGGATTTATGCTCATTGACGGGCTGTTTTCCACACTCAGCAATGAAGAGGTGATTAACAATTCGCTGGAATCTCTCAAATATGTCAAGGGCAATTTTCAGCTCATCGGCTTTATCCATAACCTCGGATATGTTCCGAATTTCGAGATTTTCCCGAGCTATATCGTAGGAAAGAAATATGTGTCACTAAACGAAGCCGGCTCCAAAGTTACCTGGGTGGAAAACTGGAATGAAAAAAAGGAAGATGACAGCGCAGGCAGGGTAGGAATATTTCATGCAACAATTTTTCCGTCAGACAGAGATCAGCCCGGCAATTCATTGCCGGGGATATGAAACAGCGGATTCCCGGATCATCGGATATGAAAACGCAGCAATGCCAGCCATCCGGAGAGCTTTTTGTAATATCTCATGGCAATCAACTCATAAAAAAATACGCCGTAAATGCTGCCGAGAGTGTCAGCCAAAACATCTGTAATATCCGCGCTTCTGGACGGGACATAATACTGATGAATTTCATCGCTGATACCATAGAGAATCGCCGAAACCATACTCAGCACTTTGAGAGAATCCGCATTTTTTCCGAACCGGGATATTCGGAATGCCCTGAAGAAAAGAATGCTTAGAAGTCCGTATCCGAGAAAATGGACAAGTTTGTCTATATGCGGCACTTCAGGCGCATGTACGGCAGAAGGATAGGACGACTGTATAAAAATCGCTGTGCAGTAAATGAAAACCGGAAGCCAATAAAACATGATGATTTTATATGGTTTTTCATCAGAAATATTCGCCGATGGACGCATGATTTGTTCTCCTTGAAGGTTATTCTTACCACCGTCATGTATGACGATTTTGCAAATCGTCATGTTGACAAAACGATTTTTTAAGCATGGATTTAAATATGGGCATTTTACGATAGATTTCAAAAAAAAACAACCGGAATAAATTATGAACGACATAAAAACAGATTTTCTTGAGATTGCTCTGCGGCAGATTAACGCGTCCTGTCCTGAAAAAATAAGCCGTGCCGAACTTATCGAATGTCTCAGAAAAGGAAGATGCGGGAAAAAGTGGCAGCCTCATATTTATGCCTTTCTCGAAGAACTTCCTGTTGAATTGATACACGACATTGTGCTTTCAAATGTTGTGACCTTTGAGGAAATAGGCAGAGCTGTTGAGATATGGGGGTGTGCAGATGGACCGACAACCGGATGGATCAGAGAAATGGCCGCTCTCGGCATGGAGGCATCTGCTTATCGCCGAACCTGAAGCAGAACGGACCGATGCCCGCTAACCCGGGCTGATTCTCATTTCTGACGATTATTTTTATGAACTCATGTTACGCAGTCATTGCCTGAATCCCCCTTTTTTAAAGGGGGGCAGGGGGGATTTTCTGTGCCGCCGCTTTGAAAAATCCCCCTGAATCCCCCTTTACAAAAGGGGGAAAACATACTGTTG